>JAISRI010000122.1 GCA_031273735.1 Helicobacteraceae bacterium | reverse complement strand
CTAAGAGGAAACTCTTAGTAGGTGAAGACCGCCGCTACGCGAAGCGAAGTGTAATCGGTATCTTCGTAGGCTTTATCGCCGCCGAAGTTAGCGACTACAATGCCGTTTAGAGCGAACCAATCGGTAACCGAATAGCTTGCGATTAGATCAAGCTCGCTAATAGAGCCTTTGCCGCCTTTATCTCCCGGATCGAAAAGACCGTATAACGCGCTAACGCTAAAAGCGTCCGCTTCGTATCCCGCGCCGACATAGATTGTCGTCGTGTCTTGATTGAAGAAGTTATCGCCGTCTTCAAAGGGGCTAACGTTTTCGCCGACCGCGCCTAAGCCTACCGCGCCAGCGCCGCCTTTTTCGTCCGTCGCCGCGAAGCCCGCAAAGACGTTTAATCCTTCTGTGGGGGCAAAGCCCGCCGTAACGTGAACAACCGCGCCGTCTTCCGCGCCTTTGGTCAATTTTTTGTCAGCTTGCGTAAGGGTGTAAGCCGCGCTAACGTTAAAAGCATCGTTTTCAAACGCTACTTTGCCGCCGATCCAATCCTCCAAGTCGGGAACGGAATAGAACCACGGTTCGATCGTCAAGCCCTCTACGGGAGCGATAATCGCATCAACTACATAAGCGCCTTTTTTAGTAGGGTGGAACTCTGCAAAGCCGCCATAGTAGCCGTCGTAATCGGACTCTGTATATTTGCCCGTATAGCCCGCGATAATCGTTACTTGTTCGACGGGTTTCACGATACCTACAAGCGCTTCGTGGTAGTCGCCCAGCCACTCCAGCGCAATCTCTTGACGACCAGCCACAACCGTTACTATGTCGTTAGAATAGGTCAGGTTTGCCGTGTGGAAAATCGTGCTATCAAAACTGGTATCGCCCCAATCGCCTTTTTCTTTTTCAACAAGTTTGCGATTGCCGCGCGCGCCCAAGTTAAAGCTCAAGCCGTTAGCAACGTCGCCCGAAGCGAAGCCTACATTAACCGATCCGTTTAAGAAAAGGCTTTGTTTTTCGCCGTTGGCTTGTTTTTCCTTGTTGCTTGTTAAGTCGCCATAGACGACGCCCTCGATCGAGGTTTCGCTCTCCGCGATAAGCGCGGAAGCCGAAAGCAGGGCTACCGCCGCCGCCAAACTGATTCTGTTCATTCAGAACTCCTTCTTTTGATAATGAAACTCATACTATAGCGCTTTATTACTTAATTGCGTATTATTTGGCGCTTATTTTTTAACCTTTTGCGCTTTTTTCGCGATTATCCCCCGTTATTTCCGCGAAGCGCTCGCTCCAATGCCTCGCGAAAGTAGCGAGGCTCTAAGGAACGGAGGAGCGAAAGGCGCGGAGGAAAGCGGGAATCCAAAAGGATCAAACGAAACGCCGAAAACATACAATCGCTTTCTCGGTCATTCCCGCGTAGGCGGGAATCCAAAACCAAAAACCTCACGAAATGCCAAAAACTTGTGTATTTTCAGCAAATCCTAAAAACGCAGTCATTCCCGCGAAGCGTCCGCTCCGCGCTATTTGGATTCCCGCCTATACGAGAACGACTGTAACTATATTAGTTGCGATGGGGGCGTTTAAGCGCCTTCAAAGGGCGTTTTGCCTAAAATCCGCGCGACAAAAACCTTAAAGGTCTGCATTGAAACCGCTTTTGATTGAAATTGGGTTTGAGGAGCTACCCGCCGCGCCGCTTTTGCGCGAGCTTGGCGCGATAGAGACAAAGTATAAAAACGCGCTAAAAGAGTTTAGCTTATATTCGTTGTTTAGCTTCGATTTTACTCCGCGCCGTTTCGTTTTCTTTCATAAAACGTTTCCTCGCGCGCAGGATAGTTTTACGGAGACGCTGTTTGGACCTCCCGTTTCAAGCGGTTTGGAATCGAACGCCGCGATCGGCTTCGCTAAAAAATGCGGCGCGACGAGCGCCGATCTGATTCGATTGGTTCAAAAAGGGCGCGAAGTTTTCGCCTATGAAAAGCGCGTCGAAGGCAAGCCGTTGGAAAAGGTTTTGGGCGCTATGCTAGAGGGCTTTTTGAAAAGCCTGAACGTCGGCAAAACGATGAGATGGGGCGGCTTTTCTTACGAGTTTGCCCGCCCCGTTCGCTGGCTTATCGCGCAATATGGCGAGCAAACGATTAATTGCGAGCTTTTTGGCGTTAAATCGGGCGGCTCTACTTTCGCGCACCGATCGCATAGCTTTGAGCCGCAACAGATCGAAAAAGCCGAAAATTACGAAACGTTTTTAGCCAATTGCGGCGTAATTTTAAGCGCGCGAAAACGGCGCGAAACGATCCTAAAGCAGTTTGAGCGGATCGAAAAAAATAGCGGGCTTAAAATAGAGATCGACGAGGATCTTTTAGACGAGGTTATAGCGATTACCGAATATCCGACCGCGCTTTTAGGCGGTTTTGACAAGCGTTTTTTGGAACTTCCTAGCGAGATTATCATCGCGTCTATGAAGACCAATCAGCGCTATTTTGCCGTCTTTGAAAACGGCGAATTAACCAACCGATTCGTCGTAGTCGCCAACGCCTTAACCGACGATTTTTCCGCGGTAATCGCGGGCAACGAAAAGGTGTTGCGCCCGCGTTTAAGCGACGCGCTGTTTTTTTGGCAAAACGACCTTAAAAACGGCTTGCGAGACGAACCGCTAAAACAGATTAGTTACGCGCAGGGCTTGGGAACGATCTGGGATAAACAGGAGCGCGAACGAGAGATCGTCAAACGTTTACAAAGTTTTTTCGGGATCAAGGACGAGTTTATCGATCGCGCCGCCGCTTTAAGCAAGCGCGATCTAGCGACGCAAATAGTTTACGAATTCACCGAATTGCAAGGCGTTATGGGTATGCGTTACGCTTTGAAACTCGGCGAAAATGAAACGGTGGCGCGGGCGATCTACGAACAATATCTGCCGCTTGGCGAGGAAGGAGCGCCGCCAAAGACGCAAACGGGCGCGTTTCTTGCGATCGCGACCAAGATCGACGCGCTTATGTCGCTCTTTTCGATCGGACTGATCCCAAGCGGCAGTAAAGATCCGTTTGCGCTTCGCCGCGCCGCAGCCTCGATCGCGAAAATCGCCGTCGATCGCAATCTGGCTTTGCCGATCGGCGCGTTTATAAGATCGCTTAAGGATCTCTATAAACCTTTTGATTACGCGCTTCTTGAGGGATTTTTCAAAGAGCGGCTCTATTTTGTTTTGGGCGCGCCGCAGTCGATCTTAAAGGCGGTTTTGGCTACGGGAGACGACGACGTTTTAACGATCGCGCAAAAAACGAGAGCGTTGGAACAAATATCCAAAAGCGACGGTTTCAAAGAGAACGTTTCGCTTTTCAAGCGGGTGGCGAATATTCTAAAAGATCAGGAGCTAAGCGCTTTGAGTAGCGCCGATGCGTCGCTGTTTGAAGCCAAAGAGGAGCACGAGCTATACGAGGCGTTCGGCTCGATCGACGCGGAGGGCGTATCGGATCTATTAGAGGCGCTTTTCGCGTTAAAAGAGCCGCTCGATCGCTTCTTTAACGCCGTGATGGTCAATGTCGAAAATCCCGCTATCCGCGCCAATCGTTTGAGCTTGCTCGCCGCGATATACCGGCGGTTTTTGACGATAGCGGATATTAAAGAGATTGGTTTCTAAGCGGCGCTTGGATATGCTAAGCGTTAACTTTTGGGCTGAAAAGGGGTAGCCTTATGGAAGAGAGAGTTTTTACATTTAGCGGTTGGTTGAACCATCTGCTTTTTGGGTTAGAGCATAACGACGAAAAGTTTTTCGTTTATCAAATGCTAGAGCATAGCGCGTTGGTTGTCTTGATCGTCGCGATTTTGGCTCTTTTAGCGACGCGCAACCTTAAAAGCGTGCCGGGCGGTCTGCAAAACGCGATCGAGTGGTTTGTGGAGGGGACGCTAAAACTTGGCGCGGATATGATGGGCGAAGCTAGAGCGCGAAAATACCTTCCGCTGATCGGGACTTTGGGCTTGTTTATCTTTGTTTCAAATATGCTCGGCATTATTCCGGGCTTTGAATCGCCTACGGCGAATATCAATATCACGCTAGTTATGGCGTTAATCGTCTTTTTATACTACAACTTCGAGGGCATCCGCGCAAACGGCTTTTTCCACTATTTCGCGCACTTTGCGGGACCAGTTAAATGGCTTTCGCCGCTGATGTTTCCCGTAGAGGTCGTTTCGCACCTTTCGCGGGTCATTTCGCTTTCGTTCCGACTTTTTGGCAACGTTAAAGGCGACGATATGTTCCTGCTTGTTATGCTCCTTTTGGTTCCGCCGCTTCTGCCGTTGCCCGCGTTTTTTATGCTCTTTTTCTTTGGGTTGCTACAAACCTTTATTTTTATGATACTGACCTACGTTTATCTAAGCGGCGCGGTCGCCATAGAGGAAGAAAGCCATTAACAATTACGCTTTTGAGTGGTTTGTTGGTTTTGCGGTTGGTGCAGCTTGGGTCGGGGCGATCGGCGGGGCGTATTTGGCGTTTCAATACGCTCTGCCTTTAGGCGCGTTTAGCGCGGTTTGCGCGGCGGTTTTGGGGCTAGTTCCCGGTTTGATAATCGTCGTGATCTTAGAAGGCGCGAAAAGGCTAAGCGAGATCGCGGAGCAATCAAAAAAACAAACGGCTCTCTTAGAGGCGATCTTAAAAAGTCTAAAGCGCGATTAGCTCGTTTTGGCGATCCGCAATGAAAAAATATATGATCGCCGATCCTAACTACTATCCGCTACGCGACTTTTCAAACCTTTTGGCTAGAGCCTATCGCCTCCGCCCCGATTTTATCTGTCTGCGCGATAAAAAAACGCGAAACTATCCCGCGTTTGCTCGGCGGTTTTTGCTTCAGGCGAGGCGGTATAAGGCGCGTTTGGTTTTGCATAACGACTATCTTTTGGCAAAAGCGTATAGATGCGGCGTTCATCTAAGCGCGGCGCGGCGGCGCGAAATCAAAGCGGCGGCGCGATCGCTTCCGCTTACGATCGCAAGTTGCCACAGCGCGAACGAGGCAAAACGCGCTTTGAAAAACGGCGCGGATTTTGTAACGCTTTCGCCGATTTTCGCTACGCCGAACAAAGGCGAACCAAAAGGCGCGACGTTTCTTAACGCGCTAGAGCCTACAATACGCAAGAAAGCAATCGCTCTTGGCGGAATTATCGGCGCTCGCGAGATTGCGGCGCTCGCCGAAACGGGCGTTTTTGCCTTTGCGTCGATCAGATATTTTTTAGGAGATCAAGATGGAGTTTGAAACGGTGATTGGACTAGAGGTTCATGTTCAGCTAAATACCAAAACCAAAATGTTTTGTTCGTGCGCCACAAGTTTTGGCGACGCGCCCAATACGCATACTTGCCCCGTCTGTTTGGCTCTGCCCGGCGCGTTGCCCGTTCCTAACCGCGAGGCGTTTGTGAAGGCGGCAAAGTTAGGAAACGCGATCGGGGCGACCGTGCATAAACGAAGCGTTTTTGACCGTAAAAACTACTTCTATCCCGATCTGCCCAAAGGCTATCAGATCAGCCAATTCACCCACCCGATCGTAGAGAATGGATATTTGATGATCGACTACGACGACGGGACGCAAAAGCGCGTGGGCATTACGCGGGCGCACTTAGAGGAGGACGCGGGCAAAAATATACATAGCGGCGCATATTCGCTTGTCGATCTAAACCGCGCTGGGACGCCGCTTCTTGAGATTGTAAGCGAACCCGATATGCGAAGCGCCGACGAAGCGACAAGGTTTCTTAAAAAACTCCACGCGATCGCGCGCTATCTGGGCATTAGCGACGCCAATATGCAGGAGGGTTCGTTTCGCTGCGACGCGAACGTGTCGATCAGACCAAAAGGCGATCCAAAGCTCTATCAACGCGTGGAGATAAAAAACCTGAACAGCTTTAAGTTTATCCAAAAGGCTATCGATTACGAGGTTGCGCGGCAGATTGAAGCGTGGGAAGACGGGCTATACGGCGATAAGGTTTGGCAGGAAACGCGGCTTTACGATAGCGCGAAAAACGAAACGCGATCGATGCGCGGCAAAGAAGAATCCGCCGACTACCGCTATTTTCCCGACCCCGATTTGTTGCCCGTAGCGTTAGACGACGCGACTTTGACGGAGGCGAAAAAACTGCCCGAACTACCCGACGAGAAACGAAAACGCTATATAGATACGTTTGGTTTAAACGCTTACGACGCGGGGGTTATTACGGGCGATCTAGTTTTAGTAGGTTTTTTTGAAGCGTTGATGGAGCATAATCTTGCGCCCAAAAACGCCGTTTCGTGGCTTACTACCGAACTTTTGGGCAGGTTGAACAAATCGCAAAAGACGATCGAAAATAGCCCCGTTAGCCCGCAGACGCTGGCAAAACTGATCGAGCGGATCGAGGATTCTACAATCAGCGCCAAAGCGGGCAAAGAGGCGTTGGATTATCTTTTTGAAAACGGCGGCGAAGTCGATACGACAATCGAGCGACTAGGATTAGCGCAGGTAAGCGACGATAGCGCGATCGAATCGGCGCTGGATAGCGTGTTGAGCGCGAACGCCGCGAACGTAGAAAGATACAAAAACGGCGAAACGAAACTTTTCGGCTTTTTTGTGGGGCAAATTATGAAGGCAAGCGGCGGCAAGGCAAATCCAGCTAAAGTAAACGAAGCGCTCAAAAAGAAAATTGGATAAGCTTGCGAAAATATAAAGGGGATTTAGAATGGCAAAGTTGTTATTGGTTTTTTGCGCGGCGCTGGTTACGTTAAACGCGGGCGTTCTTGTGGGGGCGCGATACGGTATAGCGGATCAAAAGGGAAGCTATAAGGGCGTAGGAACCGAGAAAGAGGATAAACGACCTTGGGGCGCGGGTTTAGCGTTGGGTTATATGGCGGATAATTTTCGCGTGATTGGAACCTACGACGAATTTGATAAGAGCAAAAAAGCGTCGCTGGCTACGATCGGCGCTCATCTGATCGACCCTTCCGACGAGTTTATTCACGGGTTTTTAGGCATAGACGTAGGATCGCTTAACTACCGCCATAAAGAGGCTCCAAAAGCGGAAGATATTACCTTTGGCGGTTTGTCGATCGGTATTATTTTATTAGACAATCGCTTTCCAAATATGCAGATGGAGATTGCGTATCGCTACCTTAAACGTTTTGGTTCGGAGCCTAGCGATCTTAGCGTGAAAGATATACAGCATCTATATCTTGGTTTATCGTTCAATATAGGCGATTTTTAATCGTCAAAATGATTAGGAGCAAAAAATGAAAATCGTATCTACAAAAGACGCCCCCGCGGCAATCGGACCTTACTCTCAAGCGATCGTTCATAACAATCTTATATATGCGAGCGGGCAGATCGCTATTAAACCAGACGGATCGTTTGTCGGTAGCGGCGTAGCTAATCAGGCGAAACAGGTTTTTGAAAACCTAAAAGCGGTTTTGGAGGCTTCGGGAAGCGGAATCGATAAAGTGTTAAAAACGACGCTTTTTTTAACGGATATTAACGATTTTACGCTGGTTAATTCGCTCTACGCGGAGTTTTTTGGCAAGCATAAACCGGCAAGAAGTACGATCGTCGTTAAGCAGCTGCCCAAAAACGCGCTAGTAGAATTAGAAGCGATCGCCGCGATCGAATAAACGTTATTGTTTTACGCTTGCGGCGTTAAACTATATGTTAGATTATCGAGCGCGATCCAATGTTTGGGGACTGACATTTCGCACCAACATTTATGAAGCATATTATGATAACGAGGGTATAAAACAATTTTATCGGCGCGATCAGTTAGCCAAACAGCCCAATGCGAAAACGTGCTATTAGCGATAATCGCGCATTTGCATTTTGAGATCATATAAAAATCTACTATAGGCGCGTCGCTACGCGATATAAACTCTGCGTTTGGCAGATAATCAAAGCTCTCCTTGCAATAATCTATATCGTCGGAAAAAAAGAAAAAACGCGGCTTATTTTTGCCGATTTTTTCTTGCATAATTTTAATAGCGTTTTTATAGTAATCTAGCGAACATATATTAAGAGTGTTAAATTTGCCGCTAATATAATCCCCGCGCCTAATATGAACCGCGATCGACGTCGAGTTTTCCATATTATCGGCTATTTCGCGATCTTTTGGCGAAAGACGCGGCGAGAGGATAAGATCCGAACGAAGTTTTTCTTCCAACCCCTCTTTATATTTTTCGTGTATCCAATGTCCGTCAAAATAGTAATTTTCGTCGTCGTTTATACAATAAACGTTGTGGTTAAAAGTATGGGCGGTATATTCGTCGATAATATATTTCTTTTTTGATTTTCTTATTTTATATCTATACGCTTTCCAATTTTTATATAGAAAGTTTAAGATTTTTGAATCGCCGGGCGGATCGGTTAAAAACCGCTTATCTTCTGCGGAAACTATATCGAGTTTAAGCCCGAAAAAACTTTCGAGCGCGTATTCGTATTCATGGCTTTCCGTAAAGTCTTCAACGTCTGCTTTAATAGTCGCGTTTGGATAACGCCTTTTAAGCGATAGATATAGCGCGTATTGATGTAATTGATTGCCTAACCCGCCGTTAAAACGAACGATCATCATTTGATAGCCTTTTGTCTTTGACGATAGCATAAAAATTTATAACAAAGCGACGAGTTTAGACAAAGCGCAAGCCATAAATA
>JAISRI010000084.1 GCA_031273735.1 Helicobacteraceae bacterium | reverse complement strand
GTAAGTTAATTTTGCTTAAAATGATCGGAATGAAAAAGATTTTATTTGCGTTTTTGTCGTTCATCGCAAACGCTTTCGCTTTGTCTATAAACGAGGGCGATATTTTGTTTCAAACTTCGCTATCCTCGCAAAGCAAAGCGATACAACTCGCCACAAAGTCAAAATATTCGCATATTGGGATCGCGTTTAAGGAGGACGGACGCTACTATGTTTTCGAGGCGGTTCAACCCGTAAAAAAGACGCCGCTTAACGAGTGGATCAAAAGAGGAAAAGACGAAGAGTTTGCAATTAAAAGGCTTAAAAACGACAAAATACTCGACGAAAAAACCCTATTAAAAATGAAAGAGATCGCAAACTCTTATTTGGGCAAAGATTACGATCTGACGTTTGAGTGGAGCGACGATAAAATATACTGTTCGGAGTTTGTGTGGAAGATATATAAACAAGGCGCAAAGATCGAGATCGGAGGTTTGCAAAAACTTGGCGATTTTGATCTGAGCGATAAAATAGTAAAAGCGAAGCTCCAAGAGCGCTTTGGCGATCGTATTCCTATAAACGAGATCGTAATCTCTCCCGCCGCTATTTTTGAAAGCGGTCTATTAAAAGAAATCCCCGTTAAAAAATAGATAAACGCAAACTATTTGCGGCGGCGAAGAAAATCTAGCGATTGATTGACAAAATCAAGAGCTTCGCAATCGCCTAAATCGCACGCTTTTTGCGCGTCTTTCGTCATTTTGTCGTTATCGCTTAGCTTGAGATAAACTTTTGCGCGCAGATTATAGGCTTCTGGATCGCTCGAATTAAGATCGATAGCTTTAGTAAAATCCGCAAGCGCTTTATTATAATCTTTTCGCTTTAGATAAATCTCTCCGCGATCGATATAGGCAAACCTATAGGTCGGATCGTATTTGATCGTTTGCGTCCAATCGGCGATCGCTTTATTTGAATCGTTTAAAGTCGCGTAAATAATTCCGCGTTTATAGTAAATATCCGCGTCGTTTGGACGGCGTTTTATAATCGCGTTTAGATCCTCTACCGATCGATTATAATCGCCCGATAAAAAGTAAGCGAAAGCGCGATCGTTGTAAATCTTCGTATTATTCGGATCTTCTTTAACGGCGATCGTATATTGTTTGATCGCCTCTTTATAATCGCCCTCTTCTACAAGCGCGATAGCGCGATCGTAAGCGCTAACGGCATACGCGGCAAACGCGGTTAAAAATAAAGCGATCAAAGCCTTCATTGCTTTCCCTATTTTAACCCGTAACGCAAGGCAGAGTTAATAACGTTTCTGGCGGAACCGGGCGCGAGTAGTAATAACCTTGCAACAATTCGCAATCGACCTCTCTTAAATAATCTCTCTGCGGAATCGTTTCCACCCCTTCGGCGACAATCTCCATAGAGAGCGTATGAGCCAAAAGCGCTATCGATCGAACAACTTTGCTCATATCGTTTGTCTCGCCGATTCCCTGAACGAAACTTTTATCAATCTTTAATACGTCGACGGGATAACGCGCTAAATAACTAAGCGACGAATATCCCGTGCCAAAGTCGTCAATCGCGATTCGGATTCCGTTTTTGCGAAGTTCTGAAAAGGCGGCGATTGTCTTTTCGGGATCGTCGGTCATAGAAGATTCGGTTAGTTCAAGCTCCAAACGCCTCATATCGACCCCCGTCGATTTGATGATATTAAGCGTCGTCTCCGTAAATCGCGGATTTTTAAGCTGTATCGGCGAAACGTTAACCGCAACGCGGCTGATAGGAACGCCCATTTTTTGCCACTCGACAATCTGTTTGCACGCCGTTTCCAAGCACCACGCGCCAAGCGTTTCGATATAGCCGATATGCTCCGCGGCGGAGATAAAGCGATCGGGCGGAATCAGTCCTAGCGTCGGATGTTGCCAACGCACAAGCGCTTCCACGCCGTAGATCTTTTCCGTTTTGCTATCGACCTGCGGCTGATAATATAGACGTAGCTCGCCGCGATCGACGGCGTGGCGCAAAGCGGTTTCAAGCTCCAATAGCGCCAAAAAGTCCTCGTTTTTGCCGTCTTGAAAGTATTGAAAAGTGGCGCGCCCCGCGCTTTTGGCGTTGTATAGCGCAACGTCTGCGTTTTTAAGCAATTCGTGAGCGCTCGCCGCGTCGGCGGGAAAGATCGTAACGCCGATACTCGTAGAGCAAAAGATCTCGCGCCCGTCAAGATCGAAGGGTTTTTCAAAGGTATGCAGTATCTTATCGGCAAGCAATGCGCTATCGGTCAGATCGTCAAGATCGGTTACGAGTATGGCAAACTCGTCGCCCCCGAAACGGCTTAAAGTGTCGCCGTCGCGCAGAAGCGGTTTAAGTTTCGCGCCTACCTGTTTTAGCAGTTTGTCTCCCGCAGGGTGTCCAAGCGAATCGTTGACGGATTTAAATCGATCGAGATCGAGATACATAACGACAAGCGGTTTATTCGATCGCCGCGATTGCAAGATCGCGTTTTCAAGACGATCGTTAAATAGGGCGCGGTTTGCCAAACCCGTAAGCGGATCGTAGTAAGCCAAACGATGAATATGCGCTTCGGCTTGTTTGCGATCGGAGATGTCGCTAAAGAGCGCGATATATTGCTCCGCTACGCCGAGTCGATTTTTGACGGAGGTGATTGAAAGCCATTCTGGGAAAAGCTCCCCGTTTTTTCTGCGGTTAATAATTTCGCCGTGCCACTTGCCTTCGCGCTTAAGCGCTCCCCATATATCGCGGTAAAATTGTTTGTCGTGTTGTCCCGAACCCATAATGCGACCGGGCGTAGAACCGATCGCGTCCTTTTCGCTATAGCCCGTAATCGCGCTAAACGCGGCGTTGACGGATTGAATCCGCCCTCTTGAATCCGTGATCATCATCGCTTCGGATAGGTTGTCAAAAACTCTCGCGGCAAGTCTTAACCGCGCTTCCGCCTCGTGTTGCGTCGTAATATCTCGAAACGAGGCGACATAGCCGATCCCGCCGTCGATAAGCGGCATAGGACCCCCCAAAAACAGCGCGGGGTAACGCGCGCCGCCTTCTTTATTCAACCACGCCTCGCCTACAAACGGCTGGCGTTTTGAAAAAGCCTCGTCGAAAACGGCGTTTTGAGTATCTTCGGTTAAAAGCAAAACCTCCGTTTTGGGCTTTCCTAATAGATCGTCTATCTCCCGTCCGATCAGCGTTTCGGCTTTCTTGTTTATAAACGTTAGTTCCGATTTGTCGTCAAAACCCAAAATCCCTTCGCTTAAATGTTCATTGATATTGTGCAAAAGCCTGTTGCTGTGGGTTAGCGCTTCGGCGGTTTGTTGCAACTTCAAAATGATCGCGATCACGGCGATGATCATAAAGAGCGAAAAGATGGTCATTAGTTTGCGATAGTCGTCCGTCTTTTTTACCGCCGCGGTATGCGCGTCAAGATAGGTAGAATAAGCCGCGCCAAGCTCGCGCGCAAACGATCGAAGCGACATCTCCTGCATAATGCGCTGAACCGGCGCGTGATTGGCTAAAATCAGTCTGCCGTGCGCGGCTAAGAGCTGGGTTAAACTCGCGTCCGATTCGCTCCATACTTCGCCGCCGCGCTCAATCGCGTTGATGGCGGCTTGCGCGTCGTCGCGTCGAACTTTTTGCTGATCGGATATAAAAAACATTGTCGTCAAAGTCGCCGTATCGATAATCGCGTTCTGTTTTACGCTTCTTTTATCGCTGGAAGCGCGCAATCTGTTGGAGAGATTTACAAAATGGTAGATACTATTGACCAATACGGAGTTTTGCCGTTTGAAGTCGTCCAACCGCCGTTTTTTTACGTTCCACTCCTCTCGCGTCTTTTTTAGCGCCTCTTTTGCGTTAAGCAAACCAAACTCGTTTTCAATTTGAACGATCAGATTGTCGATATGGCGCGATCCCGTCGCCAAAGAGTCGTAACTGAAAAGCTGTCGGTGCCGCAAGCGAAGCGTGTCGAGATCGATCTGCGTGTTTAAGGCAAGCGCTTGGCGAATGTCCAACTCGACCTGATTGCGGTTAAGCTCGTTGATATTTGTGCTACGGATATAAAGCCCCAGCAAGATCGCGCCCAAAACGCTCAATAAAATCCAAGGGAATAAAAAGCGCGGCGTTAATGTTAGCCTCACTGCAACTCTTCTCCCGTTAGCGCGCGCAAGAATTGCGTTATACTCTCTAAATCCTCCGGCGGCAAGGATATGCCAAGCTGGTAGCTTCCCATTTTGTCGATCGCCTCTTTGAGGGTTTCGGAGCTTGCGTCGTGAAAGTATGGCGCGGTTAGCTCGATATTGCGCAAAGTCGGCACCTTGAACACAAAGCGATCCTCTTCGCGCCCCGTTACGTTGAAACGTCCAAAATCGGCTTTTTCAAACGGGCTATTTCTTTCGTAGGCGCGAATCACGCCAAAACGCTGAAAAAGATTGCCGCCCACGCCTTCGCCCTGATGGCAGGCTATGCACCCGTATTGAACGAAAAGACGATAGCCGTTTAGCTCCGCTTCGCTAAGAGCCGAATCCTCTCCGAGAAGCCAGCGATCGAAGCGCGAAGGCGTGATAAGCGACGCTTCAAAAGACGCGAGCGCGTCGATTACGTTATTTTTATTCGGCGGCGATTTATAGATTTGCATAAAACTCTTGACCAAATCGTCGTCGGCGTTCAACTTCGCCAAAACCTCTTTCCAGTCGCTCCCCATCTCGAGGGGATTTTCGATAGGACCTGGAATTTGGTCGTGCAGATCCTGCGCTCTGCCGTCCCAAAACTGTCTAAAAAAGAGCGCGGAGTTATAGACCGTCGGCGCGTTTATCTCGCCCTCTTTGTTCTCTATTCCGATCGAACGTTTAAGCCCGTCGTCTCCGCCGTTATCCAGATCGTGGCAGGAGGCGCAAGAGATAGTGTCGTCTCTCGATAATCTTGTGTCGTGGAATAAAACGCGCCCTAACTCGACCTTCTCTTTGTCGAAATTGGTCGGTTTTTGTATTGGCAAAATCGGTTCGTTTCGCCGCTCGATCGACAGGTTTGCGTCCGCGCCGTAAATGCTGGCGTTATCGATCGCGACGTTCTTTTGCAAAGGGGTTCTGAAATAAACGACGTAGATCGCGCTGGTCATAATCGCGATCGCGCTGATCGCGGCAAACGCCCAGCTAGTCGAACTTCTAATATATCCTTTTGCGTCCATTCCCGCCGTCCCTTTTTTTGCAACAAATGTATATTATACCTTATAGCGGCGCCAAAAGAGCGCTAACAAAAGCATATTTTTGTTAATATCGCACGTTATGCAAAAAAATCCCCACGCTCTCAAAGTAAAGCTAATTTTATGGCTTATCGCGGCGCTAACAATGCTATCAGGAACCACGATCGCCGCTTCGTTGCCGGGCATCTCGGCGCATTTTGTTCCAGTTGGAGGCGACAACGAGATTATTTCGCGTCTGATTTTGACGATACCCGCTCTAACAATCGCGATCGTCGCGCCGCTCGCCGGTTGGGTAATCCACCATTTTGGCAAGATCAAGCCGATCTACTTTTCGCTAGTTCTTTACGCGGTCGCGGGCTGTTCGGGCTTGTTTGCCGATTCGATCGTCGCGCTACTGATCGGACGCGTGGGGCTTGGCGTGGCGGTGGCGGTTTTGATGACGGCGGGAACGACGCTTGTCGGCGACTATTACGAAGGCGTAGAGCGCGATCGCTTTATTAGCAAGCAGAGCGCGTTCGTTACTCTTGGAGGCGTGTTTTTCCTTGTGGGCGGCGGGCTTCTAGCCGATTTTAGTTGGCGCGCCCCTTTTGGCGTTTATTTTGTTTCGCTGTTGTTTATCCCGCTGACGGCGATCGCGCTGTTCGAGCCGACAAAAAGCCGCGCCGATCCCAATCAAAACGCCTCGCTTTTTGGCAAGGGCGGCTATTTCGACGCATTGCCCGCTTTCGCCGTCGCCTTTTTCACAATGGCGATCTTTTACATTGTGCCTACGCAGCTGCCGTTTGTGGTGGAATCTATGAACGGCGACGGGATCGACGCGGGAATCGTGATGGGAATCGGACCCCTTTTCGCGGCGATCAGCGCATTAAGCTACGCCAATCTGCGCAAACGTTTTTCTCTAAAAGAGATCTACCTAGCAATCTGCTTGTTGCAAGGCGCGGGACTTGGCATAGTGGGTTTGGCTAGCGAGGTATGGCAACTCTACGCGCCGTTTGTGTTGGTAGGGCTTGGCAACGGGCTTGCGATGGGAAATACAAGCGCGTGGTTTTTAGAGCTTGCCGCGCCGCAAAAACGCGCCAAATTATCGGGGATATTAACGGGCAGTTTCTTTTTGGGGCAGTTTTGCTCGCCGCTTTTCGTGCATCCGTTTTTAAGGTTTATGCAGTTACATTACGTTTTTAGCCTTTTTGGAGGGTTTTTGCTTATCGCGGCTTTTGTTTTAGCGCTAAATTGCGTCAAAGCAAAACTGCGCTACGCTACCGCGCAAAAATTAGGAGGGGGTTAAAATGGGAATGAGCGGCGTTTATATGGCGGTTGGCGATAAAGATTTGAAAAAACTTATCGGCGCGCAAAACGACGAGCTACTCGACAGGCTAGAAGAATTAGAAGAGAAAAACGACAGTTGCAATATCGATAAAATGTGGGACGGACTGCATTTTTTATTAACGGGCGTTTCGGCTTTGTCTCCGATAGAACACGACAAATTAAGCGAGGCGATCGTCGGCGTAACTAACTTTAGTTTGGACGAAGACGCGGACTTTATAACATATACTAAAAATAAGGAGTTAAAAGAGATTATCGACGCTATGCAAAAGGTCGATCAAGAAGCGTTAAAAGCCAATTTGGATTTAGCGCGCTTCAGAAAAAACGACATATATCCCGATATATGGAACGACGACGAAAAAGAGGAGCTATTTGCAGAGATGATCGACGCGTTTAACTCCATACTTTCCTTTTATAAACAAACCTTAGAAAAAGGGCAAAATATCGTAGTTAGCATCTACTAAACTTTAGACGCTTGTTTTATGCGCTAAAATGATTTTATTGATTTTCTCAAGAACATTTTTATTGTTGGTTGCGTAAGGCGTTTGACTATCATAAACGTTTGTCAGCTCTTCGTCGGTTGGAAAGTCCGCCAAGATTTTCTTGCAGACAAGTATAAACTGAACGGATTGTCCAAGCGGTAGCTCGAACGGGTAGCTTGGAGCGTCGATATGATATGCGTCAAATACATCGACGCACCGCCAACCTTTTAATAACATAGGCAAACGAATCTCTCCATATATCCTATGCGCGTTCCAGCAAAGACAATCTCGTCCAATCGGAACTCCCAAAAACAAAATCCCGTCGTCTTTTAACGTTTTGCGCGCCTCTTGCATCGCTCGCAAATCTCCGTTTGGATCAAGCGGATCGCCATATCTTCCAAGTCCGTCGTGTTCAAAAGACGAATAAGAAAAAGCTATATCGGCTTTAACGTTTTTTGCGATAAACTCTTCATGGTTATATACTTCGACTTTTTTGTGATCGCATATCGGTTTATTATAGTTGATCGCATAAACCCTTTTTGCTCCGCGCCATAACGCGATCGCTTCGCAATTACAACCCGCTAACCCCCATATAATAACGCTCCTATCTTTTAACGGATATTTCTTTGTCGCGTCGTAGAAAGCGTTAATTTCTATTCCGTAATAGCAAAACAGCCGCGTTCTTAAGAGAGCGAATACTATTTTGTATTTAAGCGCGGTATTATGGGTTATCGTTTTCTCGTTTATTTTATTATTACAATAATAATAAGCGATTGGAATCTTTGCATTAAGAGTAAAAGCGTCTATAAGGGGTTCTGGTATTGTATTAGGCGGCGGAGCGACGGAAGGCAATCCTCCTCCCTGCATTAGCATTTTATTACGGCGAGCCCTTTTAATGTTTGCAAAAGGATACAAATGCTCGGTAGCCTGCGATATAGTCCAAACTAATATCTGCTTAAACGTCATTTTTACCTTTCTTTTGCTTGCGCTTATTATACTAGGAGTTTTCTTTGACGATCGCATTTAATCCTTGAGCTTAACGTCGTATATTTGAAAATCTAAGACTTTTCAAATAGTAACCGCGTTATAAATACGAGCGATCTACTATAAATATGCGCGGTAAAGCGATCGTGATCGCCGTTTCAGGACGCTTACAGTTTGTTAAAACGCGCAAAATAGTCGTCGATCTCCGATCGTAACTCAATCCCCGCTTTTTCAAAACAATCAAGCAGATCGTTATACGCGCCCCGTCCCCCAAGAAAATCCCAAAACTCTTCAGCGACTTTTAGCTCGTTTTCAAGATCAAGCATACCGCGCATTGTCCAACGATTATATGGTTGCGGTTCATAAGGATTATACGGTATGGCTATCAACGTCTGAACTCTTGCATTAGGATTGATAGCAAGCGTTGCGGCGACCCATTCTAAAAGCGTTCTTTTGAACTCTTTGAAACCGCCTGCGTTTGGTTTAGCCGTCTTAATATCTATCAGATAGATTGTTCTGTCGTTAGCGATAATTTTCAAATCAACCTTTGTGAGCTTTACGGTTCTCATCTCCCCCTGTTGGCAAACGGCTCTAATTGCTTCTATCTCTTCTAGCTTATTTGGGACGGAAACTGCGGTCGATAGATTGTCCATAATGTTTTGAATAACCAAATGCGCTTCAGAAGAAATTTGATCTCCCGCGACTTGTTGCGAGGCGGCGTCGGCGTGTTCTAAAAGAGCTAACGATTTAGCCACAGGCTCAAAGATGCTTGTTCCGAACTTAGTACTTAGGGAATGAATAAACGAATACAAAGCAATTCTGTCTTTGCCTAGTAGCCTAAAATGAAACGGCATAGAGGCAGGTTCGGGATTGTAATTTTGAAACTTATTGCGCAAACAAGCGGTTATTACTTGTTGAATATAGGTTTTTTGATCGTTAGTTAACGACATAATTATCTCTTTATTTCTGTTGGTAAATAAAGAATAATTGCTTCAATTATATCCTGAGCTTTATCGCCATACAATTGTCCAATAACGAATTTTTTATATTCATCTTTTTTTAAACCAAATATCTTTTCTGCTTCGCAAGACAGCGACTTGCAATTAAACACTGCCAATATTTGTTTGTAATCATTGTAGTTAGCAAACTTTTGCTCTACTTCTGTTTTTATGCCATCATATGAAATATTTTTATATGCATCTTCCAATGATTGTTTTGCATGTTCTTCGTCGTTGTTTTGAATTTCAATTAAAGAGAGCTTGTGTTTTAGTTCTGAAACAACGGCTTCACAAATTTGGCTAGTCCTCTGCTTTTTATATCGCTCATCAATTATTGCGTTTTTTATTTTGTCAATTCTGCCATTATCGCTTGGATATAAAATTTTATTTACAACGCATAGCAGCTCTTCAACTAAAAACAAATTTTCTACTTCAGCAACATTGACTGTAAAAATATTATCCTTTTTGAGCTCATTGATTTCGTGCTCATTCCTATAATCTTTATCTATAATTCCGTAACATTCCAAATCGTGCAGTTGAGGTGTATTTTTCATAGCTTTAGTTCTAGTGATAACAGAAGAGCAGCCACCACACGGAACAATATAATAATCTTTGTATATTTCAGAATATAATTTTGAATCATAACTGTCTGCTGTTCCTTCTATGAACAAAACTTTTTTTCTGTTACCCATTATGTCAAGCAATAGTTGTTCTGGCAGTCCATTTTCCTGCTTGTCCATTTTTTCCAATATCCAATTTGTACCATCAAAACTTTTCACCCAAATTTTGTCGGTATCTTTATGATTTGCCGCAAATTGCGTGTCGTGAGTTATGTAGATGAAAAAGCAATCTTTGCGTTCTTTTTCAATTTCAGTCCAAAGGCGATTCATGATTGAACGGTGCAAATGGATTTCAGGTTCGTCAATAATAACTGTTTTGTTTTCTGGCACACATAAGCATTGAGCAATTAAATATAAGCCGACACGTTCTCCATCGCTCATCTCATTCCCTTTATAGGGCACATCTACTCCATCAGATTTTTTCAAGATTGCAGTTACTTTTGAATCAGCAAAATCAATGTCTCTTTGAGGAAAAACATTTCCCCAAATTCTTTTCAAGGTATCTAATACAGTATCTGGTACATTATCATGAGATTGGTTTTGTGCTTCCTTTTTTTTACAATCTTCAATAAACGCATCGTTTTGATTATTTTTCTTTGCGATTAAAGCAGATAAAACGTATTCATAATCTTGCAATAACATTGTTGTTTGTTGGTTGCCGCCCCAATTCCATCGACCTCCTTTATATTTGTCTACATATTCATATCCATATAGAAGTAAATTTTCTGCTTGTTCATAACTTTTCAACTGAATATATTCACCAAAATTCAACGATCGTTGAGCCCCAACTCGATGAATATTTTCTTTATCTTCTTCTTCCATCCAAGCGCCGAGTTTACTTTTTCCCGATCCATTAGCGCCAATAATAATCAAAGAGTTATTATTGGTTGGATATTCGACTACCTGTCTATTCTCGTTTGGTAATTTATATTTATACTCCATAATCTACTTTTCCTTCAAATGAAATATGGTTTCCGAATACGCTTTTTTGTCTTTTTCGGTTCTGTTTAATACGGGGCGTTTGAACTGATTGACTATTTGCATTCCAGCATTTTTAGCGATTATTGGGTAGATATTGTATTTATCGTTGGCTACCAAAAATACATTATAGCCGTCGGCAAAAAATCGTTTGCAATTATTTAGCGCGGCGCTAACTCCAAGAATATAATTTTCTTTGGCTTCTTGCCCTTGTCCATTTGATAAACGACCGATCTCCAATTCGTCTTTTCGCTCAAAACCAAAAAGCTCGTAAGAGTAGGCGTGCTGTTCGTGATAGTCGATCAGTCCGACGTATGGAGGCGAAGAGAATATGCCCGCGATCTTTTGTTTTTGCGCAAGGGAGGCAAAATCCGTTTCCGTTTTTTGAAGCTCTGCGATAATATCGATTGTTCGGCTATCGCCCGTCAAGGATTTTTGAAACGTGGGCGATCTTAATTTATCAAATTGCAATAATCGGCTAATAGCGTCTTTTGAGTAGGTTTTCCACCATTTTAATATTGAAAACAGCGGTTTGCATATCTTGCCGTGCTTGGCGCAATAATAGGTTGTCGTTACAGGTTCTAAAAGCGTGGCTAAATCGGCGTGAGATGTAGCTCTGCAGCTGCGAACTACACGGCTTAAAATCACGCGAAGCATATCTCTTGTAGTCGCGTTTTTTACTCGCTCAATCTCGCTAAAAACAAACTCTATCTCTTTTCTAATATACGGCAGATACCATTTGTTTAGAAATGTATCGCTTCTTTCCTGCCGCAATCTAACGTTATACCGCTCGATCAGATTAACGTATTCCGATAAAAACTCTTTTTCTTTTTTTGCTCCATATCTCTCTTCGTCGATCTCGCCTTGTCGCAAACGATATTTATATTCTTGGGCTGGAAAATATTTGTTGTTGAAGTCGTTTAATTTTAGCGTTAGCTCTTCTTCAAATTTCTGAATATACGAATTAGACGAAAAAGTTTTTAGCGCATAGGTAATTCGCTGGATCTCCTCTTGTAAATCCGACATATCGTATTTTGCCGTTTTACAATTCGCGATTAGAGAGTTAAAAGCGGAAACGTCAACGCCAATCGCGTGCATTCCAAGTTCGTTTGCTTGCACAAGGGTCGTTCCGCTTCCAGAAAATGGATCAAGTATAATATCGCCTTTA
>JAISRI010000098.1 GCA_031273735.1 Helicobacteraceae bacterium | reverse complement strand
TATTTGTTTTTCTGCGCGCCGTCGTTTAGCGATAGCGCCTTTCTTGCTTTGCCGTTGATTAAGATCACAGAATCAACCAACACTCTTTGAATCCTCCAACCGCCAACGGTCGTTTCTCCCGCCTTCTTCCACTCGCCGTTAATCAACGCCCTAGCGCCGATAACCGACTGCAATTTCGGCTCTTTGGGCGCCGCTACCGCCACAACGGGAGCGCCTCCCTCGTCGAGTCTTGGCGGATAGAAAAACGGATTGCGAAAGAATGGCAACTCGGGGCGATTCGCTTCCTTGATCTCTATTAGCAACGATTCGACGACCTCAATATCCTTTTGATTGGGTTGCACATCGGCAAAAGCCAACGAAGCGCCTAAAACTAGCAGAACGATCTTTTTCATCTTACCCCCCAAAGCACGCTTTTAGCCTTAAACGCCACGCGATTTTCCTCGTCGATTTTAAGCGACAACGACTCAATTGGCGTAATCTTTTCGCTTGCCTCGACCAAAAATAGATAGCGAAGCACGGAGGTAAAACCGCCGCGTCCGTCAAGATCGACCGACATAACGGGATTGAAGCCGGGTTTCTCCGCTGCGACTACGTTCTCCTGAACGAGAATCGAGACGTGGTAATCCGTAGCTTTTTGGGTAACAAAGTCTAGATGATTCGCCCACTCTGTCTTCGAAAAGAAGAGGTGTTCGATCTCGGTTAATTTCGACTGGATATAAGCCTCGGTCGCCACAACGCGATCAATGTTGTCTTGTAATAATTGCGTCTCGACGCGCAATCGTTCGACTTCTTGCAATCCGCCGCTCTGCTTGAAGTCTTCGATCTCTTTATAATTTATCTCGTAAGTCGCCCGCTTTTCCGCGCTTACCTTCTCGACCTTTGGAACGACAAACTTCCAATCGCCCACTAAAAGCAACGCGGGAATCGCAAGGGCGATAAGATAAATCTCGTTTGACTTGCGAGCCTTCAGCCAATCGTCTAATCGCGTAACTAAAGAGTCAAACGTGGCTCCTAGTCCTTCTTTTTTGGCGCTCATGGCAACCTCACTTTCAGCTCGGCGGTAAACGCGCCGTCTTCGCCTTTGACAATTTTATTCAACTCGGGTTGATAGTTGTCTTCGGCTAACCGTTCGAGCAATTTGGTAATTTGGGTGTCGCGCCCCGCTCTAATCTGAGCCGCGGCGCCGCGTCCTTTCATTTCTATCGATACAAGACGCACGCTGAATTCCGTTAGCCGTTCAAACAAGTCGGCCAAACCGGTCGCCGCGGGCTGTAACACAACGCGCATCTCGTGAACTTTAGCAAGCAACCCTTGCGCATCGTTTAGTTTGGTTTGTTCGACTTGTTGTCGCGTTTGCAACGTGCTACGTTGTTCGATAAGCATCGCTCGCTCGCTCTTTAAACGCTCAAGGGTGTCCCGCGTCTGTTGCAACTCCGATATCTGAGCATTGTCCCTATACATAAACCAAGCGGCAAGTCCGCCGTAGTATAGAGGCCAAGCAAGCGCAACGACCAAAGACGCCGCGATCCAAGCGACCGCTTTCCCGCCCGGTCTCGATAAAAGCGAACCCGGTCGGCTTTTTACCGTGCAGTTAAAAGGGTTCGCGTTAAGGTTATTGACGATGTTATCCGCTTCAAGAAGCGTAAGTATCGCCATCTGATCGACGTATTGATCGCTTTTTGCGAAGAAGGGCGTATAGAAGACAAACTCATGTCCTTCAATCTCCAAAAGCTCCTGCGCCAAATCCTCAAGACCCGGCACAGTCCCTTCGCTCGTACCGATAAAGACGCGATCGAGATTGGTTACGCCGGCGATTCTGCCCGCGTAGAGCAAGATGTTTTTAACGCCGAAAAGCGCGTTTGAAATAGCCTCGCGCAAATCCGCCAACGCGCTAAGATTTTGCTCTTTATTCTCGCTTGCCGAAGCGCTTGTGAGCATTGAGACAAAGTCTTCGTACTCCATTCGCGCATGGCTTAACTGCGAGTAGGAATCCATCAGCTTCTTGATGCCATGATCCTGACTTTTGCCATAGACGTATTCGCCGCCTTCAAAAATCGAGATAACGAGAGAATCTTTTTGGAAGTAGATGAAAACGTCGCGCTTCGGTTCCAAAATGTTGGCGTTGTAAAGCGCGTAAGGAAGAGTGCTGGTAGGAACCACCGAATCGATATACGGAGCGTAAGAAAGAAGCGAGTTCGTCGCGCCTTCTAGCGCGCCAAACGAAGCCGCTATAGCTCCTATCGTCCATTGTCGTTCGTCCTGCCGACTGATCCTTTTTGTAAAAGAGGTCTTGTATTCCAACATCGGGTTTAACCCCGCGTCTTGGAACACTTTGATCTCGACATTCTCGGCGAGTTGCTCGTTCGTCATATCTCGAGCAACGTCGAACTGGTGGAAAATAAGCTCTTTATCCGGGAACGCAACTACCGTACATCCCGGATTTTCAAGCTCCACCAGATCGTCTTGCCTGACCTCGTCGCCTAATAGCGTCCAACATTTGTCGGGCGCGGAAGCTAAGTAAGCGACCCTTGCCTTAGACGCTAGTTTGTTGTTTGCCAATCTATCCCCCCTTCTCCCTAAGCTAAGTTTAGCGCTCTAACGCTATCTCGAAGCGATCGCCGCTTTTGCGAAGATAGAGTTCCTTCACGCGACTCGAACTATGGGTTCTTGCCTTGTAATCTTGCCAAAAACTCGCCTTATAGATCAACTCATTCAGCGAATTTGGGTAAGGAACCACTTCAATATCGGAAAATTCGATTCTTTTTGTTTCGCCTTTTCCGAAAATCAAACGCTTAATCTTATCAAACTCTACCCTTGAAATACCATCTGATCTGCGAAAATCTTTTGCATAAAGCGCCAAATATCCCTCCAAATCGTTGTTTTTCCACGTCCAACGCCACTTATAGAGCGTCGCTAAGACCAAAGCGATATCCTCTTTACTCGCCTCTAAAACGCCGTTTTCGTTAATCAAAAGCGCTATTTTTTTGTGATCAACCTGCGTTTCAAGCGAGTTTAAAGCCTCGTTGTCGATCGCCACGCACCCTTTTGTGTTTGGATTTTGGCGCGAACCGTTTAACGGAAATCCGTGCAACCATATCCCGTGTCCCGTCTTTTTAAGCATACGATCGAAGGCATTGGGGTAGTTGGTAACATAGGCAAGCGGACCATAGTAAGGATCGTATAGTCCGTTGTTTTGCTTCAGTTTAGAGACGACGTCGTAAGCTCCGACGGGCGTTTTATTATCGCCCGCTTTGAACTTATCGCCAACTGCGTCGCCCATCGTCGCGTCGTAATCGGCGATATGGGTCAATTTGCTCTCTTTATAGTCGTAAAACGAGAAACGTCGCGCCGCTTTATCGACGATAAAGATATGCTTTTGCGATTCAAAATAGCCAAAGCGCGTCTCCGCTTTTTTTAGCCGTTCTAGCCAATAGCTCGGATCGCTAAGCGTTTCGTTCGCCTTGATCTCCAGCGCTTCTAGCCCTTTGCTACGATAAATCTCCGCAAAATCTTCCGCCGCGCCTAGAGCGATCACAAACGCGAAAAGAAACCAAAATTTCCTCATTCCCCTCCCTTGTAGCCTAGTTTAGCAAGGCTCGAATCTTGTTTCCTCCAATTTGGAAGCAAGACGACCTTTAACTCCAAAAAAACTTTTTTGCGCGAGAATTGTTCCATTATTATCCTTGCCTTCCGTCCGATACGTTTGATTGTAGCGCCGTTTTTGCCGATCGCCATTGCCTTATGCGAAGGCTTTTCCGTAAAAATCGTAGCGCTAATTCGATCGAGCGTCGCGCCCTCCTCAAAGCTCTGCACCTCTACTCCGCAAGCGTATGGAGCCTCGTCGCTTAAGGAGTCGAAAATCGCTTCGCGGATCATCTCGGCGTAGATTTCGCGCATCGTCGCGTCGGTTAGCTCGTCGGGATCGTAATAAAAAGGATGATCGGGCAGGTTCCGAGCGATTTCAAATAAAAGCGCGTTAAAATCCTTTTTTTTCGCGCTGATCGGCGCGATCGCCAAAAAACGATCGGAAAAAAGCTGATACTCGGCGAGTTTTTTAATCCTCTGTTCGTAGTTAAAATTATCCGATTTTGTAAGCGCGACGATATGCTTTTTATCCCCCGCGATCGCAAGAAAGCTCTCGTAATCGCGGGTTTGATCCGATATGTCGGCTAAAAAAACGCTTAAATCGGCGTTAGCGATCGCGCTTAGCGCCTCGCGCCGCATAAACTCGTTTAGCTTGCCGCTCCTTTTATCCAGCCCTGGCGTGTCGATAAAGATAATCTGCGCGTTTTCATACATAACGATCGCAAGCTGTCTCTTGCGCGTCGCGCCAGCTTTGCGGCTAATTAGGGCGATTCGATCCCCGATCATCGCGTTGATCAGGGAGCTTTTGCCCGCGTTGGGACGACCGATCAAAGCGACAAAGCCCGCTTTAGAGGATATATCTGGCGGCGTCATCGCTCTTGAAAACTTGATCGAGTTTGCTATGTATCAAATCGGCGCTAATCGCGATTTTCTTTCCCGCGTTCTCGTCGGCTTCAAAGCTGATCTCCTCTAAAGCCTTTTCCATAATCGTGTGCAAACGCCTCGCTCCTATATCCTCCGTTTTATCGTTCGCCTGTTTTGCTAGACTCGCCATAGCGCGCAGAGCCGAATCGTCAAAATCCAGCTCCGCGCCTTCGGTCTGCATAAGCGCGACGTATTGCTTGACAAGCGAGTTTTTCGGCGTGGCTAAAATCTGATATAGATCGTTTTCGTCCAAAGAGTTCATCTCTACGCGAAGCGGAAAACGCCCCTGCAACTCGGCGATCAGATCGCTGGGTTTTGTCATATGAAACGCGCCCGCGCCGATAAATAGAATGTGATCGGTGCTGATCGCGCCGTATTTTGTGGAGACGCTACTGCCCTCGACGATCGGCAATAGATCGCGCTGAACGCCCTCTTTGCTCGGATCGCCGCTACGAGAAGCGCCGCTTGGAAGCGCGATCTTGTCCATCTCGTCGATAAAGATAATACCGCCCTCCTCCGCTCTTTGCAACGCCTCGCGCCGCACTTTCTCCATATCTAGCAAACGATCGGACGCCTCTTGGCGCAAAAGCTCCTTCGCCTCTTTCACGCTCGTCTCTTTTTTAACGGGCGCGTTCATCTGCCCGAACATCTTTCCTAGCGACTCTTGAATCCGCGCCATCTCTGGCGGCAGATTGTCCAATCCCGATACCTCTACGTGCGTTTTGGGCGAAATTTCAACTTCTATGTTTAAGCGATCGACCTCGCCGTTTTTCACTTTGGACTTCATCGCGTCTTTCGCCGCCTTTTGCTGCGCTATCAACTCCCGCGAAGCGCCCTTTGGAAGCGGCGGGACCAATTCGGAAGCGATCTTTTCATAAACGTAATCGTTAAGCTCCGGCTCTTGGCGCTCCAACTCCTCCTCTTTGACGATCTTAATCGCCGCGAAAACTAGATCGCGCACCATCGATTCCACGTCGCGCCCGACAAAACCGACTTCCGTATATTTCGTCGCCTCAACCTTGACGAACGGCAGTTTCAAAAGTTTCGCCATTCTGCGGGCGATCTCGGTTTTGCCTACGCCCGTAGGACCGATCAGCAGGATATTTTTGGGCAAAACCTCTTCGCGCATATCGCCCTCTAGCTTTAGTCGCCGCCAGCGGTTTCTTAACGCGATCGCGATCGCCTTTTTCGCGTCGTTTTGACCGATAATAAAATCGTCTAAGTATTTGACAATCTCTTTTGGGGTTAGATTCATATTTAGGCTTTCAAGGTTAATGTTTTTATATTTTGATTGGTGTAGATACAGATTTCGCCGGCAATTTTCAGCGACTCTTCCACCAGCTTTTCGGGATCGAGGTTTGAAAAGGCGCGCAAGGCTCTAGCGGCGCTTAAAGCGAACATTCCGCCGCTTCCGATCGCCGCCAAAGCGTTGTCTTCGGGCTCGATCACGTCGCCCGCGCCGCTTAGCACAAAGAGGTTTTTGGTATTTAGCGCGATCATCATCGCCTCCAAGCGCCGCAACATCTTGTCGCTTCGCCACGCTTTAGCGAAGGCGATCGCGCTTTTAAGCAGATCGCCCTTTTGAGAATCCAAAATCCGCTCGAACATATCAAAAAGCGTAAAAGCGTCCGCCGTAGATCCCGCGAAACCCGAAAGAATCTTGCCGCCGCACAACGTTCTAATTTTTACCGCGTTGTTTTTCATCACCGTAGCGCCTAGGCTAACCTGTCCGTCGCCGCCAATTACCGCTAGATCGTCCGAGCGGTAAGCGAGTATTGTCGTCGCTTCAAACATCGCGCTTACTCGCCAACCACGTCGACTTTAAAGCGCGGGTGGATCCCATGCCCTAGTTTTACGCTAATCTCGTAAAGCCCAGTCGCTTTGATCGCGCCGTCCATCTCTATATCTTTTTTGTCGATTTCAAGCCCGTTTGCCTTTAGCGCTTCGGCTACGTCCTCTTTTTTAAGCGCGCCAAAAAGCGATCCGTTCGCGCCGACCTTTTTTACGATCTTTATCGTTACGCTCTCTAGCTTTGTCGCCAGCTTTTTTAGCTCCTCAAGGCGCGCTTGTTCGCCCTCCGCTCGCGCCTTTTCCTTTGCCTGCCATTGGCGGATTACCGCGTCTGTGGCGGGTTTTGCCAGCCCTTTGGCGATCAAAAAGTTCTGCCCATAACCCTCTTTTACCTCTTTGATCTCGCCCGCTTTGCCCAAAGATTTGACCTCTTTTAATAGCAATACCTTCATTTTCGTCCTAGTTTTGAGATTTTTACGGCTGAAGCCTTCTATTTTATCAGGTCGAGGCTTTTGCCCTCGCTTTATTATTAAATAAGCTAGGATTTGATAGGCTACGCGGCGCTTTTTTAACTAAGGATAACAATGAAAAAGTTTCTAATCGCCGCGATCGTCGCGTTTGCAATTGTCGTAACCGCTTTGCCGATCTCGATGGGGCTTGTCGCGCAGGGCTATTTTGCCTCCGCGTCCGATAATCTCCGCGCGCGTCTGCCAAAACAATACGAACAGATTTTTGGGACTTTGCCCGTCGATCTGAAGCTAAAGAGCTACGAAGGGGGCTTATTCGGCGCCAAAGCGCTTTTAGAGGTTGTCGTTGGCGATAATTCTTCAAACGCCCTCCTGATCGTTGAATCCGACGTTTCGTATGGTTGGCATTTTACGAAAGCCTTTCCATATTTGCACCTTGTAAAAGCGCATACGATTGTCCGTTTAAGTAAAGAACTGCGAAGCGCGATTCCCATTCCGATATTTGACGAAGGCAAGATATTAGAGGGCGATATTTATTTTACGCCCAAAATCGCCGGAAGCGGCGTTTTGGCTACGCCCGCCGTATCGATCGGCGATATATTAGACGCTAAACCGATTATTATCTCGTATAACTACGCAATTGGCGAGAATAACTCGCATATCGCGATCGATTGGTCTTCGTTCTCCGTCGTAAAAGAGAGCACGCAAGAAAGCGGCATACTTGAAGGAGTTCGCTTGGCGATCGACGGAAACGTTTTAGATATAAACGATAACGCCAAGTTGGAGTTCGCTATTAAAAAAATGAGCGTCGCCGATATAATGAAACTTGAAAACCTAAATATAAAAAGCGTTCAAACGATCAAAGGCGGCGCGTATAACGGCTTAAACGAGTTTTCATTCGATCTATTCGAAGCCAACAATACGCGCAAATATACTTATTATAAAATAGGCAAGTCTTTTTTTTCGATTGCAAGCTCTAATTTTGATCATAAAAGCCTTCTTAAGCTACGCGATCTCGCGCTAAGCGACGACAAAAATTATTGGCTAGACGACAAAGAGAAAGTATCTAAAGAGATACTCCCCTTGCTCGCCAAGTGCGCGCAAAACGCAAGCATAACGGTTAAATCGACTGTAAGACTTGGCGATAAATCGTGGAATCTCGACGCGACAGCCAGCTTAAATCCAGAGGTTCCCTTTCCAGATTTCACGGATATAGACGCGATCGATCCCAAAGATTTGATTAAAAAGGCGATCGTTGATCTCGACTGGTCGGCGCACGAAGAGATTGTTAAGTTTTTCGGATCGGAATCCAACCTGAATTTTGACGATTTAGAGCGCTTGATCGGCGAAGGCTACTTCAAACGCGAAAACGGCGTTATAAGCGCCAAAGTCCATATTGAAAACGGCGTTATTACAATCAACGGCAAAACGCCCGCAGAGCTTGAAAATTGGATGGATTCTATTTAAGCTCGCGTCTGATATGCTTCGCGGCGTTTTTTTCGCATTATTTCCAAATCAAGGACGACGATGAAGAAGTTTATAGCCGCCGCGATTGTCGCGGTAGCGCTTGTTTTAGCGCTCTTGCCGATCTCTATGGGGTTTGTCGCGCAAGGTTATTTGACGGAGTTCCTGAGGGAGCTCCTTCCCACGCAACTTAAAGCGCCAAGCGCTCCGTTTAAGATAGAGTCGAAGAGCTACGAACGCGGTTTGTTCGGAGCCAAAGCGCTTAGCGCGATTGCGTATAGCCAGTTTGGTTCGACGGTCGAGATATTCGAAGCCGAGACCGATCTTTCGTTTGGTTGGCGCGTATCGAGCTCTTTTCCATACTTTAACCTTGTTAAAGCGCATACGGTCGTATCCATTAGCCAAGAGGCGTTGAAGCAAGATCGCGATTTAGCGAACGCGCTTAAAGACGGCGGCAAGATATTAGAGGGCGATATCTACTTCACTCCCGGTTTTGGCGCGTCGGGCGATTTGGCTTTGCCCGAGATCGACGCGGACGAAGTGCAGGTTAAAAAAGGTTCGATTAAGTTTGAAGTCGCGGGAAAAGATAACGTTAGTTTGAATGTTCATCTGCCGCTTATTTCATACAAAGGCTACGATAGCTTTAAAATCGAAGAGGTTCGTTTGACGGCGGACGGCAACCTTTACGATATGAACGGCGAATCGCAAGGGGAACTAACGATTAAAAGCATTGAATTTGACGAAAAGTTACGCGTCGACGGCTTTAAGATCGTAAGCTCTCAAAAGATCTCTAGCGGCGTATCTAACGCCTATACGGACATATCGGCTCAAGAAGCGGAGATAATAGACGCCTATTCCGAGATTCCCGTTATAGAAAAACCTGTCGTATCCTTTGCGTTAGAAAAACTAGAACGCAAAGCGCTTGCGGATTTTTCGGAAAAATACCAAGCGGCTTTAGACTCCGATAGTCCAGATTTTACGGCGCTAACGAACGCCGTTCAATCGCTATTTAATCTGTTTGATAAAGGCGCGGTTCTTACGACAAAGATCAATTTCGCTCTTGAAAATAAACCCGCCGATTTAGTTTTGAAGATAACGACCGATCCGAACGTTAAAGTTCCAGATTTGGCAAGTATATCTCCCGACGCGTTGTTGCAAAAGTTTGTCGTCGACGCGACCTTATCGGCGCATAACGACGTATTAGAGCTTTTGGAAGCTCCGATCGAAGTTTTTGAGCAGTTTGAAAGCGAAGGCTATATTACGAACA
>JAISRI010000076.1 GCA_031273735.1 Helicobacteraceae bacterium | reverse complement strand
TTAAGAGTAAAACTCCGCTTCAAAAAGCAGGAATCTATCTAAAAGATTGACGGCAAAACTGTAAAGAGCGACGTTTGGATTTTTTTTAAGACGCGCTACAAAATTAGGCGCGAAAGGATTTATGATCTCTTTGTATAGTTTTTGCGCGGCGATCGCGCTTTGTTCTTCGCCCTGCGCGCTTTGACGATTTAGACGCGACATTAACGCGAAAATAAAGCCGAAATTATCCTCGTTTTCACTGAACTTTTGCGAATCTTTTATTAACTCGCAATCTTTTAATATCTCCCTAACGATCGCAAGCGGTTTGCCCGCCTCTTGTTCGTCGTAATATCTTGAGGCGCTCATCGGAACAATCTCGCCAAAAGGGATCAAAAACAGCGCGGAAAACTCCTCGCCAAGCGCGTCAAAACCGCCCTCTTTTTCTAACGCCTCTCTTAAAAGTTTAGCGTTTTGGCAAGCCTCTTTGTCAAAATCGCTATCCTCGATCGCCTTTAGCGCCGCGATCGTATCTTCGGGTTTTTTATGCGCCGCCCCATAGACGAAAAGCAAACTTAACGCGCCGTATAAAACCGATCGCGCCGCGTTTAATTCATACATTTTCTACTCCGTTCTTGCCGCTAAAATATTTTGCGTTTTAGCGGGATTTTGGTTTGATTTATTAAGCGTTTTTGTAGTCTAGCATAGCTTTGATCATCACCTTTGGTTTGCACTCCGCGCAACAGCTTAAAGAGCGTATTTTCGCTTCGTCGCCCGCGAAAAGCGGCGCGATTATGGCGATTGTCTTCGCGATCGATTTGCTCGTCGCGAAAGGTTTGCCGCACTCGACGCAACAAAACGCCTCGTCCTTGGCGACTATACGCGGCGCAAACCAGCTTGGGTTTAGCGCGATCGCGCCGCCTTTGATAGCGATCGCCTTTTCTGGGCAGATCGCCTCGCACTCGCCGCACAGCGAACAGAGCGAATCGCAAGCTCTTAAAACGCCCTCTGTTTCGTCGGCGCTAAGCGCGGCGCTTACGCAGTTTTGCGCGCACGCGGCGCAGAGCGAACACTTGTCCCAATCGACCTCGATCGCGCCGAAACGATCGCTTTCAACGACGCCCAAATCGCGATCGCCAACCGCTCTACGAAGCCTTGTAGCGAAAACGACGCGGGCGTTTAAGCCGCTAAGATCGGCGGCGTAATCGCTAGAGGCGATCGGTTGCGCCGCGTCGATCTCGCCGATCGTCAAAATCGCTTTTTTGCCGTAGATCGCGCCCCAAACGCCGTTTAGAACGCGCTGGGTTTGCGCGTTGGGATCGCTTGCGGCGACGATCTGCGAACCGCTCTCTTGTAGCAGGGTTAAAAGCGCGGTTTCGCTCAACATATCGGCGTTTGGAACGACAAACGGCGCTACGCCCGAAGGCAGACTACAGGCTTCAAGGTTTTCAATCGTTTTTTCATCGACAATCAGTGGGATCAGCCCCTCGTAAAGCCTCGCGATCTTTTCAAACGCAAGCGATCCCAACGCGCCAAGCTCGATCGCGCCCGTAGGACAAACCCCGACGCACTTCGCGCAAGAGGAGCAGAGATCCGCCGCGTATTTAAGCCTATGCGTTTTTTCGTCTTTGACGATCGCGCCTTCCGGACAGGCTTTAGCGCACAGAGCGCAACTATCGCCGACCTTTTCATGGTAATGGCAAATCTTGTGGTCGTAGTCGATCTTACGATCAAAATCGGCGCGATCAAAGGCGATCGCTCTCGCCTCGTATAAAATCCGCAAAATCTTAGCTTGCGTTTTGGGATCGCCTCGGCTTTGCGCTAAAAAAAGGTCTATTTCGAGCGCGTAGATTTGCGCCGCGCCGCTTCTGTTCGCAACCAAATAGCCGCCAGATTCTCGCGCCGCAAAGTCAAAATCGTCCGCTAATATCGATTGGATCGCTTCGGGCGCGTCTTGGAGTAAAAACTCTTTTTGCAACTCGCTTCCTTTTGAAAAATTAAATTATAAAACTAATTTCTTAACTTTATATTATTTTTGCTTTTTTATTTGCTAAGGAGCGCTTTGCTACGCTCGCTACTTTGGATCGCCATAAAAAAGGAGGCGGCTGTGTATGAGGTTTTTGTAAAAATGATTAGGGCGATGAACAGCGCGGATCGCTCTTGGCAACTCTCTTTGGCGCTGACTCTAAGCCTATTTGTCGGGTTTGCGCCCTCTTTCGCGCCGCACTTGATCGTTATCTGCCTGTTGGCGTTTTTTCTTAACGTGCATATCGGGATTTTTATCGTCGGTTGCGGGATTTTTACCGCGATTAGTTACGTCGTCGATCCTTGGATCGAGGCACTTGGCTACTATCTTTTGACGCTGCCTAGCTTGGAGGCGTTTTGGACGTATCTTTACAACAACGCTTGGCTGAGTTTAACAAACTTCAATCATACGATGGTTATCGGCTCCTTTGCCGCCGCGTTGGTCGTTTGCGTTCCCTCGTTTTTCTTCTTTCAACTGCTTACGCGCAATTATCGGTTTATCCTCTCAAAAATCCCCGTTCTACGCGCTATGCTCGAAGAGCCAAAACCGAAAAAACCCGCGTTGATTCGTTGGTTTGGGTTGATCGTTTTCGTCGTTTTGTTTGGCGGCGCGGCGGTTTTTTGCGTCTTTTTTCTTGATACTATTTTGAAAAATTATCTAGAATCGGCGTTAAGCAAACCCATTGGAAAAGAGGTTACGATCGGGCGGTTAGAAACCTCGTTTAGCCCGCTTGCGATTACGATTGAAAATACGCAGATTCCGCACCGTAAAAATAGTATGAAAAACGCCGTAGAGATCGATCGGATCGCGTTTAATTTAGATGTGGCGCACCTGTTTCATAAAAAGGTTTTGATCGACGAACTTTCCGCGCAGGGCGTCGTTTTGGATAGCAATCGCAAAAGCCCCTCTAAAGATATAGTAAAAACCAAAGAGGAGATCGAGGAAGAAAAAGCTAAGTTAGAGGCGAGCAAAAACGCTCCGTCGCTTGTCGACGAGTTGGCAAAAGAGCTACCCGATCCCAAAACGATCCTTAAAAACGAATCGCTTTTGACGCTAACCGAGAGCAAAAAGATCGAAGCGCGTTTGAACGAGATCAAAAACTTTTGGAACGAAACGGCAAAAACCAAGTTTAATAAAAAGGCTTTTTCAGATCTAGAAAAATCGTATAACGATCTTATCGCAAGGGCGAAAAAGATAAAAGACGAAAAGGATCTTTTCGCGGTCGTAGAGGACGCTAAAGCGCTTCGCAAAGCGTTAAAAGATCGTAAAGAAGAGTATGCCGAATTGATTAAACGTTTTGAAAAAGAGCGCGACGAGGCAAAAGAGCTGATCAAGCGGTTGGCGCAACTGCCAAAAGAGGATTACGAGGCGCTTCGCAAAAAATACAGCTTTGATATAGACGGATCGTTCAACCTCGCCGAAACGCTTTTAGGGATCGAGATTAGCGATTACGTCGATCAGGCGCAGGAGCTTTATGGTATCGTAAAACCCTATTTAGACGACGCGCTAGAGGCTAAAACCGCCGTAAAGGGCGAACCTTTGCCTAAGCCAGAACGCGGAAAAAGCAGAATCGTAACCTTTATAGAGCGCGATCCAAAACCAGATTTTTTGCTTAAAAAAGCGGCGTTCGATCTAACGACAAAAGAGGGCAATCTATATCTAGCCTCTTTGACGAGCGCGACCGATAATCAAAAGATCGTAAAAGCGCCAATGAACCTTATAATCAAAAGCGAGCGGGTTAAAGGTTTTGATTCGCTTAGTTTTAGCTGGACGAGAGATCGCTACAAGAACAATGATGATCGTTTCGCTCTTGCGTGGATAGGAGCTTATCAAAAAGGCTTCAGTAAAGGCAAGTTTTTTATGAAAAGCGCTAAGATGGATTGGAATCTGGCGGGGCTAATTAAAGACGGATTATTGGTTAAATCGGATACCGAATTGGGCGTTCTTTTTAGAGAGACCGCGCTGGGCGTAGAAAAACCTAAAACCGAGTTAGAAAAACTGCTTGCCGACACGCTGGAAGGATTAAACGGCTTTTCGATCAAGATACGTTTGTGGGGCAAACCGCTTAAACCCGATAGCAAACTTGAAAGCGATTTGGACGATCAGATCAAAAAACGCTTCAAAGCGGCTTTAGAAAAACGGCTTAAATTATACGAGGCGGAATTAAAAGCGCAGATCGAGGCGATCGCCAAAAAAGAGCTTGAAAAATTAGGCGCGAGCGAAGCCGATATAGCCGCGATCGAGAAGGTAATCAAGGGCGAAACGGATTTAATAGCCGCTCTTGAAGAGCGAACGGGTAAAACTTTATCCGAAGAGGCGCTTAAAAAAGAGTTGCAAAAAGCGATCGAAGAGCGCTTAAAAGCCGAAAAGAATAAACTACAAGACTCGCTTAAGCAAGAAGCGGGTAAAAACATAAAAAAACTTTTGGAGGGCAAATGAAATCATCAGGCAAGATCGACGGCGCTTTGATCGCCATAATCGTCGTTTTGGCGATAGGTTGCGTAGCGGCTTATTTCCTCGCGTGGAAGCCTAATTCGCAATCCGCCGATACGACGCAAGCGCAAGAGGCTAAGCAAACGTTAAAAGAGGTCGGTGAAAAGACGGCGGCGCAAACGACGGAAAAGCAAGCGACGGCACAAGAGGTTGCGGGCGATCCGATTCAAGCGCAAAAAGACTTTGACGCGGGAGTCGAGGCGGAGGAAGACGAGGACTACAAAAAGTCCGCCGACTACTATAAAAAAGCGTGCGACGCAAACCACTACGAAGCTTGTTATAACTTGGGCTACTTCTACGACGAGGGCGTCGAGGGCATTCGGAAAAATCACAGGCGAGCCAACGGGCTATACGAAAAAGCGTGCGACGGCGGCTTTTTAGGCGCATGCACCGATTTGGGCTACAACTATGACGAGGGTCTTGGCGTAAAGAAAGATCACGTTAAGGCAAACGAGCTGTATAAAAAAGCGTGCGACGGAGACAATATGTTAGGTTGCAATAATTTGGGCTACTCTTATCAGATCGGCGAAGGAATCGAGAAAAATCTTGATAAAGCGCTAGAGCTTTTCACAATATCTTGCGACGGCGACGAGTCGTTAGCTTGCTATAACCTTGGCGATCTTTACAAAGACGGAGAGGGCGTGAAAAAAGACCTTAAGACCGCCGTTAAATATTACGATAAAGCGTGCGAACTAGGCGATTC
>JAISRI010000027.1 GCA_031273735.1 Helicobacteraceae bacterium | reverse complement strand
ATGTTAGCAGTATAAAAGTTGAAAATCCGTTTGCGGGAATAGCGAAAGGGTTCGAGAACGTCGGCAAAATCGCGAGCGACTACGACAAAACTACGCGAGAAAAAGCGCAACACGAAGCGGCTTTAGCGCAAGCCGCCGCCTCGCTTGAAGCTACCAAAGAGCAAACTCGCTCGACGCGCAACGAAAACGACGCGAATGAAATGCCCTATAATATAGGCGATAGAGCGTTTGGCGCGGAAAAAATAGCCGAACCGTATAAAAACGCTTTTATGCCCGCGCCGCCTATTTCTATTATGGATAAGCGCTTAGAGGGACTAACGCTAGAACAAGCGAACGCCGCAGTAACTGCGGCTAATCGACCAAAGCCGAATACGGACGGCAATTCAAACGTGGCGACTAAGCCGACTAACGCGGCGAAAACGGCGCAACCCGCGCAACCGAACGCGCAAAATACGGCTACGATCGGCGGCGTTCCGCGCCCGCGAACGCTTAATATACTATCCGCGTTTAACGATAAGGAAGAGATCGATTACAACCAAACTTTTGACGACTATCTTCTCAAGCGCTTTCAGTCAAAACCGCCAACCGTATTGCAAGCGTCAAAGTTCCTGCAACTTAATCAAGGCGCGGCGAATATAGCCATGACAAAAGCGCAAACCCAAATCGCGCAAGCTAAGAATACAAGAGAGCAAGGAGAATATCCGCTTAATTTAAGTAATAAATTAGCTCACACAAACCTTCTTACCGCTCAAGCGGAAGCGTTAAGAAAAAAAGAGCCTACCGATCCGTTTGAAAAGTCTTATCGGGAATTGGTCGACCCACAAAATGAAATATGGAAAAAGAACCCGCGCTTGCTTGCGGCTTCGGCAATAAAAGCGGCGGCTTTTCCAACTTACGAAGGTAAATATTACTCTGTGTTGGGAGATATACAAGACAGCGAAATAGCGGAAACAACGCTAGGCGTTAGAAATAAAACTCCTAGCGTTGCCGACATAGCCGCGATCGCGGGAACGGAAACCGTTATATCTTTGCTTGATAATATGATGTCCAACTACGAAAAAAGCTTTGTGGGCGGGCTTGATAGTTTGGTCAATGATATTCCTAGCGCTTTAAGCATTGACGACGACCCCCGTTATTCCGCATTTGAACAAAACCGCCTAAGTCTGAAAACTATGGAGAGTTTTTCGTCGGGCGGGAAAAACCTGACGCAACACGAAACTAAGATGATTAAAGAGATGTTACCGTCTGTATGGAAAGGGGAGGTGGATTTTTTAGCGCGCGCAGCTGGCACTTACGATCGCTATGCCGAAATAATCGAAAATAAGATTAAGGCAAACGAATATGCGGGGAAAGATTTAAGCAAAGCCTATGCTGTGGTCAATCTCTCAAGACAACGCGCGGCGCAAGTAAGAAAGTATCTTTACTCTAAAAATAAAGATATTGGGGACATAACATTTTCTCGTAGGGAGGCGAGAAGCGCCAAAGACGGCGATCCTTACGCTAAAACAAATGCGCCCTCGCCTACTAACGGCGTGAGATTGTTTGACATCAATGGAAATCCTATCGATCTAAAGACGGGACAACCGATTAAAGCCGCGCCGACGCAACCATCAGCGCAAGACACTAACGCCACAAAGCCGACGCCAAAGGAGCTACGCGCAACGCTTGGCGTTTGAACTTTAAAGAGCGGGGAATTAGCGAGAAATTGATCCATTTACGTTACAATTACGCAAAAGCGAAGGGGCGAAAATGGATAGAGGGACTTTAATATCAATAGCGCTGATCATAGCTTCTGTGATCGGCGTTAAAATGGTTTCGGTTGTTTATACCTCTTCGGGCGTTTCTAAACCTGTCGGAGAGTTTAATACGTCAAAGCCAAAAAGACTTTACGACATTGACGGAAATCCTATCGATCTAAAGACGGGAAAGCCGATCCAAAACGTAACGCCATACCGTCCGCCAGAAGCGCGTTCGCCCGCGCAACCGCCGTCAGCGCAGGAAACTAACGCCACAAAGCCAACGCCAAAGGAACTACGCGCAACGCTTGGCGTTGAACTTTAAAGAGCGGGGAATTAGCAAGAATTGTCCCGCCGCGCCTTATCGGGCGCGACGTTCTTCTGGTATTTGCTCTAACCGCCTCGCTTCGGCGCCATCAATTAACCTTGCTTCGGCGTTTTCGATAGGGTAATCAGGGCAAAATAGCGAACCGTCTGCGTTTTGTTTAGCCGCTTTGCGGTAATAGACGGTTTTAGCTTTTGGATAGATAAACCAACCTTCATTGACGCAACGCGCGTCGTTTGCTAACGCAACAATCTGATCATCGCTCCAATCTACAATATAATACTCGAATAGCCAAACGGATAAAAAACCGTTTTCAAATATCGCCTTAGCCTCAAAGCATTTTCTATTTTCTAGCCCGCAATATAATTTTATCGTGTGATACGGCATACCCGTCCCTACATTTTCAGGAAAACGCAACGTCCCCGAAGCGGTCGCGTAATCGTCCTCAACGGATAAATTATAAACCCCTAAATACGGCGGGACAGGATCAAAGAAAGCGCGGTAAGAAATGAGTAACGAGTAACCAATGATCGCGGAGATTACTACTAATGCGCTCCATTTTAACGTCTTCTTGATAACGCCGATCGCGCCAACGGCTTTCGGAGCGTTTCGCGTCAATAGCGCGAATATAGTCAATATCAACAGAAAACCGCCGATAAACATCGCCCATCGCATTAACATATTTTACCCCTCTCGCATATTTGTTGGAATTATGCGCGGATAATTATTAAGTCCGCGCATAATGGGACGAATTACGTTCCTTGTAGCGGCAGTTCGACTTTGACCTTTACATACTTGATAAGCTCTAAAGCCTCGTCTAATT
>JAISRI010000216.1 GCA_031273735.1 Helicobacteraceae bacterium | reverse complement strand
ATTTACCCGCAAAATCTACATTTACAGTCATTCCCGCGTAGGCGGGAATCCAAAAAAGATCATAGAATTGTTGAAGCCGTCTTTAACAAAGCAAAATCTACATTTGCGATTGTTCCTGCAAAAGCTATCGCTCCGTCGCGGGAATGACCGAATGCGGCGGATTTGTCGCGTTAAAGACGAGTTTAGGAATGCGTTGGACTTGGTTTGGATTCCCGTCTACGCGGGAATGACGGCGTTTGCTGGATTTGCTTTGTTTAAGGTAGTTTTCGGAGCGCGACGAACCAAACTAAAAAAAACCAACGTATTCAAAAAACCATCTTTAGCAAGGTAAAACCAACAGTCGCCGTCATTCCCGCGTAGGCGGGAATCCAAATACGGCGTAGCCGTAAGTATTCAGACTTACGAACGATCGAAAGCGATAGCTGTTCGTAGGTCTGTCGATAGATTGTAGTTTCAGCCAAAAGTTTGTTAAAGAGATTTTGCTCAAAAGTCTGGCGCGATTTAGGGCTTAAAGTTTTTATGATTATAGTTGCGGATCGCAAAAGGAAGAATATGAATAAATTGGTAGTTTTTTGTAATAGGATTTACGAGCCAAAGGCGCGTAACTTTGTAATGGCGGTTATTATTATAAACGCGGTAGTTTTGGGGTTAGACACCTATCCTTATCTGCGCGAGCGCTACGGCGATCTTTTGACGATGATCGATCATATTTGCGTTGGGATTTTCGTAATAGAGATCGCGATGAAATTTGTAGTCGTTCGGCTTCGTTTTTTCTTATCGGGTTGGAATCTATTCGACTTTTTTGTAGTGGCGATCTCGCTTATTCCCGGAGCAAATACGATCTCCGTTTTACGGGCGTTTCGGATATTTAGAGTTATTCGGCTCATAGGCAGGATAGAGAAGCTAAAAATTATCGTCGAAGCGTTGCTTTCGTCTTTGCCTAGTATCGGTTGGATCGGACTACTACTCGTAATCGTTTTTTATACCTTTTCCGTCTTGTGCGTTACGATCTTTGGCGAAACTTTCGGCGAGTGGTTTGGCTCGCTCGGCGCGGCGATGTATACGCTTTTTCAAATACTCACGCTAGAAAGCTGGTCTATGGGGATCGTCCGCCCGTTGATGGCGGAGTATCCATACGCATATTTAATCTTTATTCCGTTTATACTGATCACTTCGTTTATTATGGTCAATGCGCTTGTCGGAATCGTGATCAATTCGTTGAACGAGCTTGCCGCCGCAAAAGCGAAAGAAAAAGAGCAAGAAGAGCTAGGCAAAAGCGATTTAGCGGAGGAGCTTAACCTCTTAAAAAATCAGATATTAAAAATCGAAAAGATGATCGCCGCGCAAGAATCAAAAGAGAAAACGTAAGAAAGTTTAAGCAAAATAAGGATATGAGTTCATACAATACGCAACGAAATGGTTAAAATAAGCGCGATAGATAAATACCAAGAGGTTTTAGGAAATACTAACGCGATCGCGTTGGCGACGTCTGTGGATAACGTTCCCGACGTTCGAATCGTCAATTTTATCCGCGATCAACAGCGTCCGAACGTTTTGTTTTTCGCCTCTGATCGGACTAATCGCAAGGTTGCGTAGTTTGCTAAAAATAACGCCGTCGCATTTACGAGCGTTCCAAAAGAGAGCGATATAACGCGCGTTCGATCGCATAACGCCGTCGTAACAAAAAGCGCGAAAACTATAGACGATCTAAAGCGATCGTTTATAGACGCGATTCCCGATTACGACGCGATGCTTGAAGCGATCGCCGATACGTTGGACGTATTTGAAAGCAAGCCGTAGCGATTACGGGCTTTGAAGAGCCTGATTTTATTACGTTTTAACGAATTAAAGCGCTTCGATCAGCGCCGTTACGTTTTGAGTAATTAAAACGTCGTTTTGAGCGCCGATAATAAAGCGAGCGTTATACGGAATAACAAGCCGCCGTTTTTTGCCCTCAATCGTCAAAGTTAATAGCGGTTCGCTACCCTCGTCGATCCGCTCGATCGTAGCGATTTGAACGCCGTTTTCGACGATAGGCGCTCCGATCAGATCAAACCAAAAACGTTCGCCTTCTTTTAGAGCGATCATCTTTTTTGTTTCGTCGATCGTGGTAAAAAGCTCGTAGTTGGTCAAAGCCGCCGCCGTTTCAGGCGAATCAAAACCTACGAAGCCAATCAGGGCGCGCTTAAAATCGAAGCGATCGATTGTAAGTTCTCGCTCGCGTTCGCCCAAAACGGCTTTCAGCGTCCGCCCGACGGCAAAAAACTCCGGAAAATCGGAATCGAGGCGAAGTTTCAAAAGCCCCTTAACGCCAAAAGTTTTGCCGATTTTCGCTAGATATAACGCGTTATTTTCCGCCAATTACTTCGGTCGCTCGTCAAGCGGTTTGACCAAAATGCGATAGCTCACGCCGTCTTTGGCTTTACACCCTGAAACGACCGTTTTGATCGAGTTGATCATATTGCCGTCTTTGCCAATGATTTTTCCCACGTCTTGTTGATTGGCATAGACGATAATCTCCGAAAAATCTGGGTCGATATTTTCTCTCGTAACCTCTATCTGATCGGGTTCGCTTGCGATAAGTCGCGCGAAATCCGCGACGAAATGTTCGACCATAACTACGCTTTCGCGGCGATTCGCGCTACGGTTTCGCTAGGTTTAGCGCCCACTTTCACCCAATAGGCGTAGCGATCGCGATCGAGTTTGAGCGTCTTTTCCTCGTTCATCGGATTGTAAAACCCTAAAATCTCCGTAAAACCGCTGTCGCGGCGTTTCCTACTGTCTGTTACGACGATACGATAAAAAGGTTGTTTCTTCTTACCGAGTCTAGTTAAACGAATAACTGTCATTTTTGTCCTTTTTTTTGGTGTGATTATCTCATACGCGGGCTGTTTGTTCCGCCCAATGCCGATTGCAACTGCGATAAACCGCCTTTGCCCGTAAAACGTTTCGCCATTTTAGCGCCGTTTTTAAACCGCTTGATTATTCTATTGACCTCGTCGATCGATAAACCTGCGCCCGCCGCGATTCTGCTCTTGCGCGAAGGATTGAGCAGATCGGGATCTTCGCGCTCCTTTTTCGTCATCGATAGGATCATAGCGCGGGTATGTTTGATTTCGACGGAGTTTTGTAAATCCATATCGCCGATCTTATCGGCTATAGCGCCCGCGCCGCCGGGCAACATCGCTAGAAGCGATTTTATGTTGCCCAGCTTGCCGACTTGGTCAATCTGATCGAGAAAGTCGTTAAAGTTAAACGAACCCTTTTTGATCTTGCGCCCGATCTCCTTGGCTTTCTTTTCGTCGATCGCTGTTTCGACCCTTTCGGCAAGCCCCGCGACGTCGCCGCCGCCCATCAGACGGCTTACGATCCGTTCGGGAATGAAAATCTCTAGATCGCCTAGTTTCTCGCCTGCGCCGATAAAACGAAGCGCGACGCCAAGTTGCTTCGCAAGCCCTACGGCGATCCCGCCCGTAGAGTCGCCGTCAAACTTGGTTAGGATTACGCCCGTAAGCCCTATTTTTTCGTTGAACGCGGCGGCGGTTTTGATCGCGTCCTGCCCCGTAAGCGAATCGGCGACGTAAAAAATCTCGTGAGGGTTGATCGCCGCTTTGATTTCGCTTAACTCGCGCATAAGCGGCTCGTCGATCGCAAGCCTGCCCGCCGTATCGACGATCAGCGCGTCAAAATGCCCGTCGATCGCTCGTTTTAACGCGCCTTTTGCCGTATCGATCGGCGTTTTGTCGGTATAAAGCTCGACCTCCGCCTGTTCGGAGAGTTTGCGAAGCTGCTCGACCGCCGCCAAGCGTTGCAGATCCGCCGCCGCGAGCAAAACCTTTCTACCGCGCTCTTTTAGGTATTTTGCCAGCTTCGCGCTCGTCGTCGTTTTGCCGCTTCCTTGCAAGCCCGCCATAACGACGATCGTGGGCGGACGATCGGCAAAAACAAAGCCTTGATTGCCAGCCGCCGCAAGCGTTTCAAAAAGCGCCGCTTCAAGCGCTTTGGCGAAACGATCCTTTTGAATACCCGAACGCTTGGTTTCGATCTCCACTTTGGAAACTAGCTCTTTAACGATCTTGTGATGAACGTCGCTTTTCAAAAGCGCTTTTCGCAACTCCTCAAGCGTCCGCTTTAGCGCCGCTTCGTCGTCAAAGTATCTTATGCGCGAAACTGCGGCTTTAAGCGATTCGGCAATTTTATTTAGCAATTCTACCTCTTTTAATACGCAACGAAAAATAGGCGCGAATTATACGCAAAGCGGCTAAAACCCAAAGAGATCGACAAACTCGATCGGGCGTTTCGCGGCGATTTCGCGCCCCAAAATAGCGATATAAGCCGCGTGTAACATAAGCCGCTTGTATGGTTTGCCGCCGTAATTGAGATCGCCCAAAATTGGAGAGCCGATATGCGAAAGATGGACGCGAATCTGGTGCGATCGCCCCGTTACGATCGTAACCTCCAAAAGCGTCCGCTTGCCTTCGACCTGAAGCGGTTTGATAACGCTCAACGCGCTTTTGCCGCGTTTTTCGTCGATTACGCTTCGCGCCTTCGCGCCCTTGTAGGTGAAAACGGGTAAGTCGATCGTCCTCTCTTCAGCGATCACGCCTTCGACGACCGCCAAATAACGCTTAATCGCCTCTCTGCGCCGAAACGCGTCGATCGCTTTTTGCAAGAAATCGTCGGTTTTGGCTAGGCACAAAACGCCGCTAGTCTCTTTGTCTAGGCGGTGGATCAGCTTTAGCCCAAGCCGCTTTTCGATCGCGTAGCTCTCCGCGCCTCGCGGCTTGTCGATCGCCTTTATCTCTTTATCCTCGTAAAGCGTGGCGATCGGCTTTGGTCGTTCGACCTTAAAGACCGTTTCCGCGCTTACCTCCGCTCTAGCGATCGTCAGTCGTTTGCCGTTTGCGTAAACGTATCCGTCGTCGATAAGCCGCTTCGCCTCGCCGTTGCCGATCGCCTCTTGCAAAGCTAAAAGTTTATATGCCTTCTCGTTCATCGCGCGTATTGTATCCAACTTTGTTTGCGCCGCGCGCTCCAAAAGCGGCTAGAAGTATGCTACAATCGCGCCGATCGACGTTTAGGGGGGGGGAAATGGCGAAAAGTTACCTATTTTTAGCGCTTGCGATTATATGCGAAATTATCGGCACAAGTTGTCTGAAAAGCTCCGAAGGATTTACCAAACTTTTACCCGCCGCGATAGTCGTTATCTCCTATTGCGCCGCGTTTTATTTCTTATCGCTGACGCTTAATAAAATCCCGATTGGCATAGCCTACGCGATTTGGTCTGGCGCGGGCATAGTCCTTATTGCGGTAATCGGCGTTTTCATATTCAAACAGACTCTCGATCTAGGCGCGATCGTCGGACTTATATTGATTGTTTCCGGCGTAGCGATTATTAACCTATTTTCTAAAACAATCGCGCATTAAGCGCCGCGCTTAAATCCGATCGCTACGATCG
>JAISRI010000199.1 GCA_031273735.1 Helicobacteraceae bacterium | reverse complement strand
TAATTTTACGGATAGACGGGTTTTACTTTAGCTTCGATCAATATAGGCAACGAAGAGGCTTTTCGTAACTCTGCGGCAAAGGCTAATATCGCGCCTATTTCATCGCCTCGCGCCGCGTTTTTATTTGGCGTAAAGAGATAATAATCCAAACCATAAGCGGCGGCTAAAGCGCGCCAATCGGGCGAAAGATAACCCGTGTCGGCGGTTGTTGAGAAAAATTCGCCGCTAAAGTTACGCTCTTGAAAAGCGCGAATCAGCCCAAGCGCGCCGTTGTTAAATACGATCGCGGTAATTGACAAACGATGTTGCGCGATAAAATGTAGCTCTTCGCTACTCATCTGCAAACCGCCGTCGCCGCAAAGCGCGATAATTTCGGCGTCGGGCGCGGCGTAATACGCGCCAATCGCGGTGGGCAGAGAAAAGCCCATCGCGCCAAGTCCCGCGCTAAAAAGAACGCGATCGCCCTCTTGCGTCGTAAGCTCCCGCGCCGCTCTCCACATATTCTGCCCTACGTCGGAAACAAAAACGCGCTTTGGCAGCTCTGCGACGCTTGGCTCAAAAAGATCGGCTAAGTCGCAAAAAAGATCGATTGTTTCGCCGCTCGTAACCTTTCTGGAAAACTCGGCTTCGTCGATATCCGCGCGAATAACTTTGCAAGAAAGCGCGCCGCCAAAAGCGGCTAACTGCCTATTTGACAGACGATCTCCTATCGCGATTACGGTATCGGCGTTTTTAAGCGCCTCGTTTGCCGTTTCGTTGCCCCAAACGCCTAAAACGCCCTCGCTTCGCGTTTGCGCCGCTAAATCTTTGGCGCTCAACGAAACGACAACCTTCAAATTAGGATAGCGACGCGCCCGCTCGGTTAGCCACGCGCAAAACGCGGTCGAAACGCCCGCCTGACGAATGCCCGCTCCCGCGATAATCAGCGGCGCTTTAGCCGCCGCAATCGCCGCTTCGATCGTTTGGAGCGCTTGCGAATGTTTGCGGATTTTCGGCGCGATCGAGGTAAAACTCGCTTTTGTTTCGCTTCGTGAAATATCAATCGGCAGGTCGATCAAAACGGGCGCTTTTCGCCCGGAGGTCGCCGATTCCCACGCTTGATCAAGTATTTGGCAGAGCTTAGCGGGATCGTCGATTCTAGCGGCAAACTTTGTGATCGGCGCGACGATAGAAACAATATCCAGTTCCTGGTTGCCGTTTTGCCGCAAAGCCGCGCAACCGATCGCTTCGCGCGAGTCGGCGCTATGCACGTTGGCCGTCAAAAAGATCACGGGAACGCTATCAAGCCATGCGTTGGCAATCGGCGTAACAAGGTTAGTCGCGCCAGGTCCCGAAGTTGCCCAACACAGCGCGGGGTTGCCGCTAACTAAAGAATCGCCAATTGCGGCAAAACCGCAAGATTGTTCCGTATATAAGAGGCGATTTGCGATCAAATCCGAGCGTTTGCGAAGCGCGTCCATTACAAAGCCCGCGAGCGAACCCGGATAGCCGTAGGCTCTCTTAACGCCCTTTCTTGCGAGATATTCAACTATATAATCGGCGACTAACATGGCGCTATTGTATCATCAAGACCTTTTCAGATACGAATTAGATATTATTAGATACAATTAGATATGACTATTGACGCTAGCTCTATTATTATTACGCCGCAAATACTAACTATGATCGCCGAAATAGACGCGTTTAACGGCGCATGGAAAGCAAGCAAAAATCTATCGGTAGAGCGCCTAAAATCGCTGAAGAAAGTCGCTACGATCGAAAGCGTAGGATCGTCCAACCGAATCGAGGGCAATAAATTAACCAATAAAGAGATCGACGCGCTCTTTGATCGCGTAGAAACGCGCTCTTTTTCGTCGCGAGACGAACAAGAGGTCGCAGGATACGCTAAACTTATGGAAACAATCTTCGACCATTACGAAGTTATAGTTTTTTCAGAAAATTATATTAAACAATTTCATCAAATTCTGCTTTCATTTACAGATAAGGACGAGTATCACCGCGGGTCGTATAAAAAATTCGATAATTTCGTTTGCGCATACGATCAAAATGGACGCGAAATCGGCGTTATTTTTGAAACGGCTAGTCCGTTTGATACGCCGCGAGAGACGTCGGAACTTATCGAATGGACGCGATTGCAGCTTAACGACGGATTTTTACACCCTTTACTTGTAATTGGACTATTCGTCGTTTGGTTTTTAGCAATTCACCCGTTTCAAGACGGCAACGGGCGACTTTCACGAATTTTAACGACGCTACTATTATTAAAAAGCGGTTATTTATATGTCCCCTATAGCTCGATTGAGGCAATTATTGAAAACAATAAGGAGGGTTATTACAAAGTGTTAAGACAGACGCAAGGAACCTTCAAAAATAAGCCGGACTATACGGAGTGGCTTACCTTTTTTCTCAGAACGTTGCAGAAGCAAAAAAGACATTTGGAAGCAAAAATTGATTATAGTCATTTTTCCCTATCGCCTCTATCGGATAAAATTATTAGTCTTTTTGACGAAAATGACAGGCTAACTACAAGAGAGATAGCAAAGTTTTTAGAGGCTAATTTACACACTGTAAAGAAACATATTCAAAAGCTAGTTAAAATGAAACTATTAACAAAATACGGATCGACGCGAGGCAGTTGGTATATGCGCGTTTAATCGGCCGCCAATAGTTTGTTATAAACTCAAAAACTTCCTAATCTGTCGTTGGCTAACGCTCCTTGCGTCCGCGCCGTTAAAAACCTCTTTTTCCCAACCAACCGTCCAATCGATAACCCGTTCTAAATCCAGCTTGTTCTCCCAGCCAAGATAAAATCTTGCCTTTTTAGAGTCGATCCCAAGCGTCGCCTCCTCTTTGATATTTTCCGCGTCGCCCTCAAACTCCCACGCCTTCGCGCCTTCGCCCCAGCAATCGACAATCATACTCGCCACGCTTCCCACGCTATCGCTACTTTCGGCGCTTGCGCCGAAATTAAACGCGCCGTCTTTCGCGCCGTCAGGAAGCGATCCGTCGATCAAACGAAGCGCGAGCATGTAGTAGCCGTTTATGCTATCCAGCACGTGTTGCCAGCTTCTGATCGCCTTTGGATTTCTTAATTTCGCCGCCGCGTTCTTTTTGCAGGCGTTTATTATATCGACGACTAAATGCTCTTTGCAATTGTCGCCGCCGCCGAGTAGGTTTGCCGATCGGACGATTCCTATCGGTATTTTGTAATCGCCGCGGGCGATATAGCTTTGGGCGATAAGATCGGCCGCCGCCTTTGAACCGCTTAACGGATCGCTTGCGCCCAAAGGATCGTTTTCGCGGTAGCCCCATGTCTGCGAAACGTTCTTATAAACCTTGTCGGTCGCGGCGACTATCGCGCCTTTTACGCCCGCGTCTTTGATCGCCTCCAAAACATCGACCGTTCCCATAACGTTGGTTTCAAAAGTCAAACGCGACGCGCGAAAACTTTCGCGCACAAGCTGTTGCGCGGCAAGATGAACGACAAAATCAGGTTTTTGCGCCTCGATCGCCTCTTTTAACGCCTCAAAATCGCGTATATCGACGCGCAGATCAGAGCGAAGCGCCTCGCTCGTTCGCGCCCGATCGTATAAACCGCGCTCGCCGTTCGCGCCAACATACGGCGGCAAAGCAAGACCGCAAACCTCTTGTCCTAACTCGCGCAAATAAAGCGTCAGCCAAGCGCCAACAAAACCCGTATGCCCCGTAATCAAAAAACGCATACGGCATTGTAATAGCTTTTAATAAAAAGCTAAAAGTAAAACCGCGCAAGGTTTTACCCGTAAAGCGAAAATGATGAAAATTGTAGGTTTTAATAAACTAAGATGGGTTGTTCCGATCCAATTGGCGTACTTGAATCCCGCCTTCCTCCGCGATTAACGCTTCCTACGGAAGCTATCGCTCTGTCGCGGGAATGACCAAAAAAACTTTGTATGGCAGGAGTTTTGAATCGTCTATCTATAGCCGCAAACATAGCATAGCTTAATCAAACATAGACGCGATTAGTTTCGCCATATATTCGCATTGCGCCGCGCCAATGCGCGGATAGACGCCAATCCAAAAGACGTCGTTCATAACGCGATCGGAGACGTTTAAGCTCCCCGCGACGCGAAAATCGACAAGTTTTCGCCCATCGCTTGTAACAAAGGCGCTTTGACGGGCGATATTGCCCGCAAATAGAAGCCTTGTCTGGACATTTTTCGATTCGAGCATACGAACGATCTCTAGACGTGAAACCCGCGATTTTTCAGCAAGCGCGATTGGAAAACCAAACCAGCTAGGATTAGAGTTTGCGCTCGCTTGCGGCAGAAGGATCGCGCCTTTGTCCTCCAACGGTTTCAGGGCGCAAAAGAGGCGCTCGAAGTTCTTCCGCCGCGCCGCTACGTTTTGAGGTAGCTTCTTTAGTTGCGCAACGCCGATTGCCGCGCTTAGATCGGTCGATTGAAAGTTATATCCTATATGCGAATAGACATATTTGTGATCAAAGCCGGCTGGTAGTTCTCCATAGGCGCGCTCGGCGCCGTCAAAACGCTTGCCGCATACATTGTCTTTACCGCTTGGACAGACGCAATCGCGCCCCCAATCGCGGAAACTAAGAACGATTTTAGCCAGCAAAGGATCGTTTGTCAAAACCGCGCCGCCCTCGCCCGTAGTGATATGGTGCGGCGGATAAAAACTCAAAGTGGAGAGATCGCCAAAGGAGCCTGTCGGACCGGTTTTGCCGTCAAGCGTATATTCGCTTCCTAAAGCGTCGCAGTTATCCTCAATTAACCATAGATTGTATTTTTTGCAAAAAGCCTTGATAGAAGCAACATCAAAAGGATTACCAAGCGTGTGCGCCAAAATCACCGCTCTGCTCTTATGCGTTATGGCGTTTTCCAGCTGCGCAACGTCGACATTGTAGGTTGGAAGCGTTATATCGACAAAGACTGGAATTGCGCCGTTTTGAATGATGGGAAAGACGGTAGTGGGAAATCCTGCCGCAACCGTGATAACTTCGTCGCCGCGTCTTAACTGTCGATCGCCTAAGAACGGCGAAGTAAGCGCGCTAACGGCTAAGAGATTCGCGGCGCTACCGCTAGAGCAGAAAAACGCCGAACTGACGCCGACGATTTTTGCGAGCGATCGCTCAAAATCGCGAGCGAAATGCCCGGGCGTAAGCCAAAACTCCAGCGCGGCTTCGACCAAAGAAGCTATCTCGTCGTCGTCATAAACGCGCCCTGCGTAGTTGATGCGATCGCCTTCTTTGAAGTTTGTATCTTCTTGATTGAAGTTGTGTAAGGGGTGGAAGTTTCTAGCGTACGATCTAGCTAAAGCGATAATCCTCTCCTTTTCCCGCCTCTCTTTTTCCGTAGAGTTCGACATAGCAGACCTTTTTGACAAGATAAAACGCAATCTTAACGCAACTGCGCGAAAGACGCGTTTTGGCGGCGATCGCCGGATATGAGTTTGGGCGACTCTTTACACGTTGCGATGATTGTTTATTTTAGAATTTAATATTGCAGAATCTAAAGTAAAGTTAGAGCGTTGCGGCTACGATCTTCTCTCTAGGTTGAGAGCGATGGCCACGGGATAGCGATTTGCGGATCGTCGTATTTAAGTCCGTCTTCGATCGTCTCGCCGTAGTTTTGATTGGTAATATAGGCAAGATGGCTATCTTCTAGCGCTAACGTTCCAAACGCTACGCCCTCTTGCAGATAAACAAACGCGCCTTGCTCGGCGGTTAGTTCAACCATCTCATATTTGCCGAATGTTGGAGAAACGGCGCGAATATCAACGCCTGCAACGCATAATTTACCCGTAACGCAATATGCGATCTTTGCGGGATGCTCGCCCATAGCGCCGCGCTCAAAATGCATACCTCTTAACGCGCCTGAATACGAAAAAAGAACCGAAAACTCTTTAGGCGTAAAGTTAAACCCTAACTCTTTATAAATCGCCTCCGCGAAAATCTTAGAATACGATCCGCGTTCGTCGCTCGAACGCTTAACCCGTCCGATATAAAACCCCGCGATCGTAGTTGCCGCGATAGAAACCGTCTCGCTTTTTAGCATAAATAATTATAGCTTATAAGTTCTTAATTGACCGAAGGATTTGGCTGATAGAAGCGCGTTGCCGCGCCGTCAATCAAGAGAAGCCAAATATAGAGACCGAAGCCAGAGCGATCGCTAGAAAAACTGACATACTGGCGCGTCGTTTGGCGTCGCCGTAGGTAATATTGAAAACGCGTTTGTCGGAGGTCAACATATCAGAGGACTACCCGGGACGAACGAGACTAAATTTGCTCTTGATATTGACGCCGTTTATCTATCAAGCCTAAATTGGATGCGCCTTAACTGCGCAAAACCGCTAAACCGTTTTACTCTTTGCGTTTATTAATGATATTGAATATCCGCTCTGATATATTTGTCGCGGTTAATCCAAAGCGATTTAATAATTCGTCGAAAGGAACCCAATCGGCAAACTCTTTGTTCGCTCCAAAACATAATACCTCTATATGTTTTGGCGCTGGATGTTGCGCGTAATATGCCGCTACGGTAGCCCCCCATCCGAACTCTCTGATACCGCTCTCGATGGTAACTATCAGCGCATGATCTCTTGCAATATCCTTTAGAGCGCTCTCGTCTAACTCTGAATAAAATCTTGGATTTATCAGCGTTGCGTTGATATTGCGCTTTGCTAACATATCGACAACATCGCAGGCAATTGAAAAAAATATGCCTAACCCAATAACGGCGACCTCTTTGCCCTGTTTCACAATTTCATATTTATTCAACTCGATCGGAGCTATAGCGGAGCGTTGCCTGTTCGCCAAAGGGTTGTTGCCCCCCCCCCTGCTTAGCCGTATTACGGTTGGGAATTTTTGTTCGTATGCCCAATCAAGCGCCATTTTGTACTCGTCTTCACAAACGGGAGATATACATACAAGATTTGGAATGTGACTAAGCGCCGCAATATCAAAAATTCCATAGTGGGTAGAGTCTTGCAAAATAATTCCCGAACCTTGCAAAACAATTACTGCCGGATTAGCGTTTAACGCTAAGTCTATTAGTATTTGAGAGTAGGCGCGTTGTATAAATGCGGCCTCGATAAACACAAACGGTCTCGCTCCATATTTGGCAATGCCAGAGGCATACGAAACCGCGTTAGCTTCCGCTATGCCTACGTCGATATATTTAGAGGAATGTTGTTCGGCAAAGTTCTTCCCTAGTATTTGGTTACCTGCCATAATCGCGACAATATCTTTGTGCTCCTTCATCATATAATCAATATTTTTAGCGCCGATCTGAGCATAATTAACGTCTGCCGCGTTAGCGCCGCTTTGCGCCTCTCCGCTCTCTATATCAAATGGAGTGAAAACGTAATGCCATTTATAGGGATCCGCTTTGGCGTAATCGCAACCTAATCCTTTAATGGTATGTATATGTAACACAACGGGGCTATCAACCAAAATGGATTGTTTAACGGCGCCTATACAATCTGCGACATTATTTCCGTTCTCAAGATAGATATAGTGATAGCCTAACGCAGTAAAGATATTATTATTAAGTTTTCCGTTTGATTCGCGCAGCGCCCGCAAGTGATTATGCAGGGCGCCTACTCCCGGTGCTATAGAGTATTCATTGTCATTGACAACGACTATAAAACGACTCTTTTTATTGTTAAACTGTACTGAGGCGTTATTTAATGCCTCATACGCTTGCCCTCCGCTCAAAGAGCCGTCCCCGATAACGGCAATAATTGTTTCGTCTCCGCCTAAAACATCCCTGCCTTTTGCTAGCCCTGAAGCTAAAGATATAGAGGTAGAGGTCAACCCTAAATCAAAAAAATCGTGTTCGCTTTCATATTGGCGCTGATATGTACTTTTTGCGCCGCGATTTCTAAAGATATCGTATAGGTTTTTTCTGCCCGTCAGAATTTTATGAACGTATGCTTGATGAGATACGTCGAACACGATCTTGTCCACTGGCGAAACAAAGATGTAATGTAAAGCGACCGTAAGTTCAACAACGCCAAGATTTGGAGCGACATGTCCGCCATATTTTGACATTCCCTCTAACAAAAAACGCCGAATCTCTTCGCACAGTATTGGTAACGCTGTTATATCTAATTTTTTCAAATCAAATGGAGAAGATATTTGTTCCAAATACATTAAACTAAACTTCTTTTATTAGTTCTTTTGCCTGCGCGAAAGTGATATAGCCTTGCGCGGGGGGGGGGGGGGGGACTAAAAATTATGCCCGGACCATTGAAAAAATAAAACCATAACGAAAGGAACTAATTTTAAATTTGTCACCCGAC
>JAISRI010000180.1 GCA_031273735.1 Helicobacteraceae bacterium | reverse complement strand
TTGTAACTTAAAACGATATAATTGCCGACAATTTCGCTATCGCGAGGAGCGGTTTTTGAATATACACGAGTTTCAGGCAAAAGAGATATTACGGCGTTACGGAGCGGCGGTATTAAACGGCGGCGAGGCGCGAACTTCTAGCGAAGCGCGATCGGTAGCGCAAAGTATCGGCGGCGATCTGTGGGTAGTAAAAGCGCAAATCCACGCGGGCGGGCGCGGAAAAGCGGGCGGCGTAAAACTAGCGCGATCGCTTGACGAGGTTGAAAAGATCGCAAGCGAAATGATAGGAACGCGGCTTGTAACGCATCAGACAGGCGCGGCGGGCAAAGTCGTTAAACGGCTTTATATCGAAAGCGGCGCGAATATCCAAAGAGAGTTTTATCTAGCGATCGCGCTTGATCGAGCGCTTGAATCGCCCGTTTTTATAGCGTCGGCGGAAGGCGGTATCGAGATCGAGGAGATCGCGCAAAAAACGCCCGAAAAGATCGCTAAAATCGCGATTGATCCGTTAATCGGTTTTCAGAGTTTTCACGGGCGCGATCTTGCTTTCGCGTTAGGGTTAAATAAAGAGCAAAGCGCCGAGTTTGTTCGCTTCGCTTCGGCGCTCTATCTGTGTTATACGCAAAACGACGCGAATCTAGTCGAGATCAATCCGTTGGTATTGACCAGCGAGGGCAAGTTTATCGCGCTAGACGCCAAAATGGACTTTGACGACAACGCGCTATTTCGGCATACGGATATAGAGGCTTTGCGCGATTTAGACGAGGAAGAGGCGAGCGAAACCGAAGCGGCTAAATACAATCTAAGTTACGTGAAGTTAGACGGCGACGTAGGTTGTATGGTAAATGGCGCGGGATTAGCGATGGCGACGATGGATATTATCAAACGCGAAGGCGCATTTCCCGCGAACTTTCTCGACGTGGGCGGCGGCGCTTCGGCGGAAACGGTCGCCAAAGGATTTGAGATTATCCTGCGCGATCAAAGCGTCAAAGCGATATTCGTCAATATTTTTGGCGGAATCGTGCGGTGCGATCGCGTGGCTAACGGCATTTTGGAAGCGGCAAAGCGCGTAGGCGTGAAAATCCCCGTCATAGCGCGGCTAGACGGCACAAACGCCGAACTTGCCAAAGAGATTTTACGAGGCGCAAATATGCAAAATATAATTGCGGCGGATACTTTTTCAGAGGGCGCAAAATTAGCGGTTGGCGCGGCGCAAAAAAAGGCGAAATAATATGTCGATTTTGGTTAATAAAAATACTAAAGTAATCGTGCAAGGATTTACGGGCAAGGAGGGGACTTTTCACGCCGAGCAGTGTATCGCTTACGGAACGCGGATCGCGGGCGGAGTTACGCCGCATAAAGGCGGTTCTACGCATCTTGATCGCCCCGTTTTTAATACGGTTAGACAAGCCGCGAGAGAGACGGGCGCGGATACTAGCTTAATTTTCGTGCCGAGCGCGTTTGCGGCGGATTCGATTATGGAAGCGGCGCAAGCCGGAATTAAGTTGATTGTGGCGATCACGGAGGGAATCCCCGTTAGCGATATGGTTAAAGCAAAAGCCTACGTCGCTAAAAAAGGCGCGAAGCTAATAGGTCCGAATTGCCCTGGTATTATCACGCCCGACGAGGCGAAAATAGGCATTATGCCCGGAGAGATCTTCAAACGCGGAAAAGTAGGGTTAATATCCAAATCGGGGACGCTGACATACGAGGCGGCAAATCAAATAGCGCAATCGGGCTACGGCGTTTCGACGGCGGTAGGAATCGGCGGCGATCCGATTATCGGGCTTAGCTATATCGATCTGCTAGAGCTTTTTGAAAACGACGGCGAAACCGAAGCGATCGCCCTGATCGGCGAGATCGGCGGCGATCTAGAGATACAGGCGGCGCGTTATATCAAAGAGCGCGTGAAAAAGCCCGTAATCGCTTTTATAGCGGGGCAGAGCGCGCCGAAAGGCAAACGAATGGGACACGCGGGCGCGATCGTATCGGGCGGCGCGGGAACGGCGCAAGAAAAGATGGACGCGCTGGAAAACGCTGGCGTTCTCGTCGTTAAATCCCCCGCGGATATTGGCGCAAGCGTCGCAACCGCGCTGAAACGCTAAAGCGATTTGGGCGTTTGCTAGTTCCTTAAACGCTTTATAAGTATCTGTTTGCCGATCGTTAAAGCGTTCGCTTGGTTTTCGGAGGCAAGCCAATAGCGCCGTTTGAATTAAGTATCAGCCCGTGTTGGCGCAAGCGCGCGTCGTCAAGCCGTTTGAGCGCTTTTGGTTCTGATTTCGCTTTATTTTCCGCTAATTCGCTTCTTTATTAGAGGAGACAAAAGCGTATGAAAGCTAGATTTTGGGCTTTTGAGCTTATGGATCGCCCTTAAAGTTTTGGTTTTGTTTTGCTAAACTCTTATTATGCGCGAGTTTTTTATATTACTTTTCAACGCGGGCAAAAGCCTGCTTCCAATTATAGGCGTGATCGTGTTTTTTCAGATCGTCGTTTTTGGAACGCCTCTTGAGAACGTAAGTTCCATAGCGATCGGTATGGCGATCGTGGTGATTGGAATCGCGCTTTTATTACAAGGGTTAGAGCTTGGCGTTTTTCCGATCGGCGCAAATCTTTCGGACGAATTAACGCGCAAGGGCAACCTGTTTTTACTACTTTCATTCGGATTTTGTTTGGGGTTTGCCGTCGTGATCGCCGAACCCGCGTTGATCGCGGTGGCGGATCAAGCGCAAGAGATTAGTAGCGGCAGGATCGACGCTTTCGTTCTGCGCGTCGTAGTCGCGATCGCTATCGGGCTGGTTATGATGTTGGGCGTTTTGCGTATAGCGCTTGGTCATAACATAGTCTGGTATATGTCGGCGGGCTACGCGATCATCGCGATCGTTAGTTTTTTCGCGCCCGACGAGGTTTTGGGTTTGGCTTACGATAGCGGCGCGGTAACGACCAACGTCGTGTCCGTCCCGCTGATCGCCTCGTTTGGAATGGGGCTTGCGGGGTCGATCAAAGGGCGCGACGCACTGATAGACGGCTTTGGGCTTGTGGCTATGGCGCTACTCGCGCCTACGATCAGTCTTCTGTTTTACGGGATTGTAGTCTATAGCGGCGGCGAAGCGATCGCGATTGAAACGATAAGCGCGGCGGCGCAGGTCGTAAGCGAAGAGGAGATCTCCTCGTTCGCGCTAACTACGGCGATTTTCGAGTTGCTCGCTATGTTTCGGGACGTGTTGCCGATTATCGCGGTCGTTCTGTTTTTCCAATTTGCGATTTTGCGCCGTCCGCTTGCTAGAGCGCACCATGTCGCGGGCGGATTTTTAATGGTCATTTGCGGACTTTACGCTTTTGTGGTAGGCTTGAAACTTGGACTTTTCCCGATCGGAACGGCAATGGCAAACCAGCTTATCGAGGAGGGGCGTAGCCATTTTTTTGTCTATCTATTCGCGCTCGCGCTTGGATTTACCGCGACTATGGCGGAGCCGGCGCTAATCGCCGTAGGCAAACAAGCCGAAGCCGCCGCCAAAGGACGGATAAAAGCTAGTATTATTCGCCTTATGGTCGCGCTTGGAGTAGCCGTAGGGATTGCGATTGGCGCGCACCGAATCTTATCTGGAGACTCTATGCGGCTGTTTGTGATCGCGGGCTTTGCGATCGCGCAATGTTTGTCGTTGTTCGCGCCGCGCTATATTGTGTCGCTCGCGTTTGATATGGGCGGCGTAGCTTCTAGCGTGATTAGCGTGCCTATGATCGCCGCGCTTGGAATTGGTTTGGCGAGTAATATAGAGGGCAGGAGCGCTCTATTGGACGGCTTTGGATTGCTTATTTTCGCGTCGTTTTGCCCCGCGATCGCCGTAATGTGTTACGCGTTGGCGGCGGAATGGAAAACAAACCGAATAAAGGAGGTTGAATGAAATTTTCCGCGTTAGTGGCTATATTAGCCGACGAATTAGAAGAAAGGGCGATCAAGATCGCCAAAGACGCAGGCGCGGAGGGCGTTACGATACTTTCCGCGCGAGGCATAGGAGCGATTGAAAAAAAGATTTTTTTCGGTCTCACGCACGAAGGAAGCCAATCGGTGCTAGTATTTGTGCTAGAACGCAAACTATCGGTGGCAGTTTTGAAGCGTCTAGCGAAAGATCTCGAACTTAGCAAACACTCCAACGGAGTGGTTTTTACCCTGCCGCTAGAACATATAGCGGGCATTGACCCTATGCAAATACAACGTTTTGAACAACGCATAAAGGACGAGTTATGAAAGAAACTAGCCTTCTAGTTAAAGATATTATGATGCGCGACGTAGTGTTGGTTTCGCCGTTTGCGACCCTGCGCGAAGCTATGACGCTGATGAATAAGCACAAGGTTAAAGCGCTTATTATGGAAAAGCGCCACGAACACGACGCTTACGGGATTTTGACCTATACGACGCTTTTGCGTTGCATTATAGCCGAAGAGGGCGACATCGATCTCATCAGCGTTTATGACGTTGCCGCAAAACCTGCGTTGACGGTGAGTCGCGAGCTTGAGATTAAACACGTGGCGCGTTTGATGGTCAATCAGGGTATCAGGCGGATTGTGGTAACGCTAAACAACAAACTCGAGGGCGTAATTACGATGGACGATATTGTTGGCGTGATCTTAAAATCCGTCGAAGAGTAGCTCCGATCGCGCTAAAGCCCTGCGACATATTATGATCGCCAAAAACTTGGCGATCGAGCGGGGTTTTCTAACCGCGATCAACGTAGCCTTGTTGAAAAGAAACGCGAGCGCAAAAATGCGAAAACCAAAAAATCGCGCTAGTTAACTTGCACAGGAATGACGAGAAAACGCAAATTCGGCGCAATTTCGCATTTCGTCGCGAAAACGACGATCGCAAAACGGCGCAACGCGATAGATTATTGGCTTTCGCGCTAGACTTACGCGGTTTTAGC
>JAISRI010000148.1 GCA_031273735.1 Helicobacteraceae bacterium | reverse complement strand
GCGCCGTCATAAGCGCCGTTTTTTTCGGCGGCAATCATACTCGGCAGAAGCGAAATTTTGAAACTCGGCGCGTAAAAACCGCGCATAAAATCCCAAAAACCGATTTTATCCGTTATGATTACTAGTTTTGTTTCAAGCCCCGTAAGATCTTCTCGTAAATCTTCAAAAGTCGTGGTAAAAAACGAGCCGTATTTTTCGGTTGCTATTCGCAAAACCCAATATGGTTTTCCGTTTTTATTCGTTTTGAGCGTTTGTCTGGCGATCGTCCCGTTTATATCGAAAAACTTTCGCTCTTTTACTTCCAAAAAACGGCTATATTCAACCCCTATATTAGCGCAAAAAATAATTAAACAAATAAGAAAAAAAATCGCTCGGCTCCAATAGGAATCAAATAGCGCGAGCCGTTCCACTTATATCGGGGGCATTTGCGCGCCCCTGACCTCGATCTGGATATTAGTGTCTTTGTAATAGATAGGCTCCGCGCGCGATATTTCCGCATCGACAAAGCGCGTAAAGGCTTTTTGAAAGATCATCTTAATCGTTCCCGTAGCGCCGTTACGGTGTTTTTCTATAATAATTTCCGCTTCTTCTTCGGGTTTTTCCTTAAACTCTGATCGGTAATCTTTGCCCTCTTTTTGCGCCTTTTTCTTATTCTCTTTTTCCTCTTTTGCCTTATAAACGTCCTCTCTATGAACAAAGATAACAATATCAGCGTCTTGCTCGATCGATCCGCTTTCTCTAATATCGGCTAGTTTAGGGCGTTTTTCCTCGCGGTTTTCAAGACCTCTATTTAGCTGACATAATACAAGAATTGGAATATCTAACTCTCTTGCCAATATCTTTATACCGCGCGAAATATCGCTGATCTGTTGTTGGCGGTTTGTTTCGATCCTATTTTGATCCCCCATTAAACCGATATAGTCGATAATGGCGAATTTTATTTCGGAATGTTGCATTTTTAATCGTCTTAAACGGCTACGCATCTTATTTACCGTTAAAGAAGGATCGTCGTCGATGAAAATATGGCTATGCGCGTAGTAATCCGCCGCAGTAGAAATGCGCCCCCACTCTTCGTCGGATAGATCGCCCGTTTTGATCCGTCCCATAGATACGCTTGTCGTACTTGATAAAAGCCGTAGCATTAGATCTTCGGCGGACATCTCTAAACTAAATATCGCCACGCCGTTTCCGCCCTTTAATATCTTTTCGGCTAAGTTCATCGCAAATGCGGTTTTGCCCATACTAGGACGCGCTCCAAGCACGATCATATCGCCGTTATTAAAGCCGTTGGTCATCTTGTTTAGCCCGTGAAAACCCGTATCTAAACCGATTATAAGTTTATTGCCTCGCGCTTTGGCGGCTTCGATTCTTGCTAACGTAGAGGCGACTATATCTTCGCCGTCTCTAAACTGTTTTGAGCTTGAATCTACGCCTATTTCAAATAATCGTTTTTGAACGTTGTCGAGCGCCGCATCCGCGTCTTGTTGCTCCTCGTAAATAACCCGTTTAATTTCCGTCGTCAAAGAGATCATATTGCGTTTAGTCGCAAGCTCTTTGATTTCTCCGATATACGCGTAGGTATTAGAGAGCGGAGTCGTAGCTAAAATATCTAATAGCGCGTCTTCGTTATATTGGTTTTCTTTTATCAACCGTTTTTTCAAAAACTCTTGATCGATTGGAACGTTATCCAAACTCAAAGCGCCCATAACGGTAAAGATCGCCTGATGTGCGGGCAGATAAAAATCGCGCGAATTTAAGCGTTCCGCCGCCTCGTTGTAATAGCTAGATTCAAATAGAATAGAGCTTAAAACCGCGCGCTCGATATTAAGGTTATAAAGCTCGATCTCCACCTTTAATACGCCTCGTAATGAACGCGGTTTTCATCGTAGCGAAGTTTAGGCGTTTTTTCTTCGGCGTGATAGCCAAGCGCAATCGTGGCGAACGGCTCTATATGCGCGGGCAACTTAAAATATTCTTTAACGCCCGCCATAAGCGGCTTGAAATCCATAATCGCCATCCAAACGCCGCCTAACCCTAAACTAACGGCTTCAAGCAAAATATTTTGGCATGCCGCGCCCAAATCTTGCTGAACGCACTCTGGAAAACGCAATTTCTCGCCGCTAAGCAAGACCATAATCCCAAGCGGAGCGCTCAAAATCGGTTTGCTGTATTGACAAATCCGCGCGATCGCCTCGCGGCTATCTTTTTGGGTTACGACCAAAAACTCCCAAGGCTGCTGGTTGCCCGCGCTCGGCGCTTGCATTGCCGCCTCTAAAAGCCGTTTGATCTTTTGAGGTTCGACAGGTTTATCCAAAAACTTCCGAACGCTAAAACGGTTGAAAATTTCTTGCATTGCCTTCTCCTTATGGCGGATATTGGCGAGGATTTTAGCAAAATCTATCAATGCGATTTAGGTCTTTAATGCGTAGCGGTAATACGCCGCGCACGCGCCTTCGCTAGAAACCATACAGGAGCCAAGCGGCGCGTTTGGAACGCAGGCTTTGCCAAAAACTTTGCAATCGATCGGTTTGGCGCGTCCTCGTAAAATCTCGGCGCAAATGCAGAGTTTATGATCGTCGATAGGTTTTGTGGGCAAAATATCGGCATAGATATTTTCCGCGTCCAAAAAGCCGAACTCGTCGCGCAATCTTAACGCGCTATTGGCAATATCGCCTAGTCCGCGCCATCTAAACGAGGGGCGCGGTTGCATATAGCGATCGATTAGCGCTTTTGCTTTCGCGTTGCCGCGCGCGCTCACGGCGCGGGAATACTGATTTTCTACCTCGCAACGCCCCTCGTTAAACTGCCGAACGATTTTCAAAACGCCGTCCAAAACGTCGGTCGGTTCAAAACCGCTTACCGCGATCGGCGTTTTGTAACGATCGACGATCGGCTTAAAAATCTCGTAACCCGTAATCACGCTCACGTGCGAAGGACCCAAAAAAGCGTCGATCGCCGCGCCGTCGTCCATAATGGCGCAAACGGGCGGCGGGACAAGAATATGATTGATATGAAAAAACAGGTTTTTCACCCCAAGGGCGATCGCGCGATCGATCAAAACGGCGCTCATCGGCGTCGTCGTTTCAAAGCCGATCGCAAAAAAAACGACTTTTTTATCGGGGTTTTCCGCCGCGATCTTTAGCGCGTCTAGCGGCGAATAAAGCGCGCGAACGTCCGCCCCGCGCGATCGCGCCTCTTGCAGACTGCCTACGCTACCCGGAACGCGGATCATATCGCCCAAAGTCGCCAAAACGACGCCTCGCGTATTTGCCAGCGCGATCGCCTGATCGATTCGCTCTTTTGGCATTACGCAGACGGGACAGCCCGGTCCGTGAATAAAGTTGATCTGCGGCGGCAGTAGTTGAGGAACGCCGAATTTCATAATCGTATGGGTATGCCCGCCGCATATCTCCATTATATTGATAGGTCGCGTAACCTCGCGGCGTATCTGCAAGCTTAAAGCGGCGATCAACTGCGGATCGCGGTATTCGTTAATGTAGTCGATCGGCAAGCCCTAAATCTCCGTCGCGCTCGTCGATCTCGCCGCTTTCCATCTGCGCGGCGATCTCTTTGAATATTTTTAGGCTCTCTAGCGCTTCGGACTCGTCGATCTTGCCCATAGCGAATCCGACGTGAATTAGGACAAAGTCGCCTACGCTCGCGCTTTCTCCAAGCAGATCTAAAGAAACTCTGCGCCTAACGCCAAGCGTATCCACTAAAGCGTTGTTTGCCTCGTCGATCTCTATGATTTTAGAAGGTATAGAGAGGCACATTTACGCCTTTCCTAAATAAATTAAGTATTATAGATAAGTCGTCTTTAAGAAACCGCGCCTCTTTTCGCAAGAGCGGCGCGGCGCAGGGCGGAAACTAGTCCGTCCCACGATTTAACCGCTTTCGTAAATAAGGAGTTACGAAGCGTTTATAGAGAGCGGGGGAGGGGAGGGGCGCTCCTCCCAAAGTTAAAGAAGCCGAAGTTCTTTCGTCGATTCTCTTTTGCGAGGGCTAGCGATCAAGATAATCGTTAGTAGCCGATTGTAAAGCTGGCGTTGGATCCTTTCGCCGTCGTTTTTGCAAGAAATAGCGAAAGATTTTAGAAGTTTTTGATTGAGGCGGTTTGTTAATTTAGCGTAGCGCATACTCGCCGTCAATCGCGAGGCTACGCGATTAGCTATCGCTACGCTAAT
>JAISRI010000113.1 GCA_031273735.1 Helicobacteraceae bacterium | reverse complement strand
TTTAATAAAAAATATCCCGATCGAGTAATAAAAGTTATCATTCATAATATAACAAACGAAAACAAAGAATCCGCAAGATTCAAAGATATAACCAATTTAACGTTTTACTGATCTTTCTAATTCCAAAGCCATATATTCGTTGCCGTAACGCGCGCTTTATTTTAACGGCGTAAACGTCCCGTTCGTTACGCCGTCAAAAGCGAAACCTCGTTTAGCCTTCGGCTTGTTTAGCGCCCGCCGCGACGAAGCGTTGCCCGACTTCAAATCCGCCGCCCGAAATGGATAGTTCGGCGTCGTTGATCGACGATCGACCAAGTAGCGGAAATACCAATTCGGCAAACCGCACCGCCTCTTCTAAATGCGGATAGCCCGAAAGCACAAAGGTATCCGCGCCCAACGCCTCATATTCGCGCAAGCGTTCGACGATAATCTCCGGACTGCCCACTAACGCCGTCCCCGCACCGCTTCGCACCAACCCCACGCCCGCCCATAAGTTGGGGCTGACCTCTAGTTTGCTCGGATCGCCGTTATGCAGATCGGTAATGCGTTTTTGCCCGATCGAATCGGAACTTCTTTGCCGCTCTTGCGCCGTTTTGATCGTCTCGGCGTCTAAACGGCTGATCAAACGTTCCGCCGCTTCCCACGCCTCTTTTTCGGTTTCGCGAACGACGACTTGCAGACGAAAACCGATCCGCGCCTCGCGCCCTAGCTTTTTTGCCCGCGCTTTCACATCGGCGATCTTTTCGGCGGCAAGCGCGGGCGGTTCGCCCCAACTTAGATAAGCGTCGATATGTTTGGCGGCAAAATCGTGCGCCGCATCGGACGAACCGCCAAAATATAACGGCGGATGCGGTTTTTGCGGCCCCCAAAAAAGATTTTCGGCTTCTTCAACCTGATAGTATTTGCCTTTGAACGAAACCCTTTCGCCCGCCAAAAGCCGCTTCCAAATGGTGAAAAATTCGTCGGCGGATTCATAGCGCTCGTCGTGATTCCAAAATACGCCGTCTTTTGCCCGATCGTCTGGCCACGCGCCCGGCACGACGTTAAACAACAGCCTTCCGTTTAGCGCTTCGTCTAAAGTCGCGCTCTGCCGCGCAAAAACCGTCGGTCCTCCCGTAGCGGTGTGGCGCAAAGCCACCAACAGCTTAATGCGGTTGGTTACGGTCGCCAACGAAGCCGCCGTTACGATCGGATCGAGATTGCCGCTGCCCGTAGGAATCAACAAGCCGTCGTAGCCTAGATATTCGGCGGTCGTGGCGATCTGGCGCAAATAAGCGTTGGTAGATCGTCGCCCGTAGGCGGATTTGCCCAAATATCTGCCGTCGCCGCCCGCAGTGGGCAGAAACCAAAAAATATCGGTAGCCATAGATTATCCTTTAGAAAATATGCGTTCGGATTTATAGCGTAAATAAACTTAACTATGTTTATCAACATTATTTACAATACTTTAAGGAAGAAAAGCGTAGTATGTCGCTCTGAAATATCAACAAAGGAGAGAAAATGCGCAAGTTTCTTCTTGCCGTCGCGTTCTTTAGCGTCGCCGCTTTCGCGGAAAAGAGCGAGCTAAAGATTAGTAAGCAATATGGATTGGGCTATCTGCCCTTAATCGTAGCCGAGGAGCATAAGCTCATCGAAAAACACGCCAAAGCCGCTGGGCTAGGCGACGTAAAGGTCGAATGGGCGACTCTTAGCGGCGGGGCAAACGCGAACGACGCGTTGCTTTCAGGCGCTATCGATCTGGTTAGCGGCGGCGTGGCGCCGTTCGTTCGGCTGTGGGATAAAACAAACGGCAAGGCAAAGGCGCTTTTGGCGCTCAACGAAGCGCCCGTCGTTTTTGTCTCTAACAATCCAAAGGTTAAAACCGTGCGCGATCTGAGCGACAAAGACAAAATCGCGGTGCCTTCCGTTAAGGTTTCCATTCAGGCGCTAACGTTGCAGCTCGCGGTATCCAAAGAGTTTGGGATTAAAAACTACGATAAGTTTGACCACCTAACCGTAGCGCTAAAACACCCCGACGCTTACGCGGCGCTTTCTAGCGGTTCGGAGATCACGGGGCATATAGGGTTAGAGCCGTATAGCGAGATCGAGCTTCTTAACCCTAAAAACCGCAAAGTTTTCAGCTCGTTTGATCTTTTTGGCGCTCCGCACTCGACTAATCTCGTTTGGACTTCGGAGGATTTTTATACAAAAAATCCCAAGTTGGCAAAAGCGATCGTAGACGCGATCAACGAAGCTGATAGTTGGATCGACGCGCATAGAACCGAAGCCTCCGATCTTTATTTGAACGCTTATAGTTCGAAAGAGCCGAAAGAGGTGATACAAAAGATCGTCAAAACGGTTACATACCGATCGAAGCCGACGGAAAATATCACGGTTTTCAGCGACTTTCTTTTTGAAACGGGCGCGATCAAAACAAAGCCTAAAGATTGGAAAGAGCTATTCTTTGACGCAGTCGAAAAATAGCGCGTTTTTGGAGGTAAGCGATCTAACGCTTGCTTACAAGACGGGCGTTTTTTCGGTAAATGCCGTCGAGAACGTCAGTTTCTCGGCGGGCGAAAGCGAGCGGCTGATTTTGTTAGGTCCTTCGGGTTGCGGAAAATCGACGATCTTAAAAGCGATCGGCGGATTTATCAAACCTGCGGCGGGGCGGATCGTTTTTAACGGCGACGAAATCAAAAAACCTGCGGCGGATCGCGCTATGGTTTTTCAAGAGTTCGATCAGCTTCTGCCTTGGAAAAGCGCGTTGGGAAATATCGTTTTTGCCCTACGCGCCGCCCGTAAAATCGGCAAGCAGGAGGCGATCGAACGAGCGCGGTTGTGGCTAAGCAAAGTCGGTTTAAGCGGCTTTGAAAACTCTTATCCGCATACGCTTTCGGGCGGTATGAAACAACGCGCGGCGATCGCTCGCGCTTTGGCGCTTGGATCGAAGGCGATTTTGATGGACGAACCGTTTGCTTCGCTAGACGCTTTAACGCGCAAAGAGATGCAGGAAGAGCTGTTATCGCTTTGGGAAGAAACGCGGTTTACTTTGGTATTTGTAACGCACTCAATCGACGAAGCGTTGATACTAGGAAATAAGATCGTAATGTTTTCGGCGCGTCCGGGCAGAGTGATCGACGCGATCGATTCGCCGCTTCAAAACGCAAAATCCGTTTCAAACGCTAATTTTGCGGAGTTAAAAGATCGCGTTTCGCGCATTCTTTTCAAAGATCGGTTGGAATACGTTATATGAGGCAAAGATGATCAGAAGTTTATGGCTTAGAAACCTATTTTCAAACGGCGTTTTTCGCAAAAGTTTAATTATTATCGCGGTCGCCGTAATATGGCAGATTTACGCGGTAATTTTAGATAATTCGCTTATGTTTCCTACGTTTTTAGCTAGCGCTAAAGGTTTTGTCGACGTTATTTGCAGCGGCGAGCTTATTATAAAAACGGGCGCGTCGTTAAAGATGCTTCTAATCGCCTACGCGATCGGCATTGTTTTAGCGCTAACCCTAACGGTTTTAGCGATCAGCTCGCGCATAGGATCGGATATTTTAGAGGTCGCTACTTCTATGTTAAACCCTCTTGCCCCGATCGCGCTTTTACCGCTTGCTATGTTATGGTTTGGCATAGGGCAGTCGAGCATTATTTTTGTGCTTGTGCATGCGGTGGTGTGGGCTATGACGTTAAATATCTACAACGGCTTTACGGGAGTGAGCGCCACGTTAAGAATGGTAGGAAAAAACTATGAGCTAAGCCGCTTGGGTTTTGTATTTTATATTTTAATTCCGGCGGCGTTTGGCAGTATTTTGACGGGGCTTAAAGTTAGCTGGGCGTTTGGCTGGCGTACTTTGATCGCGGCGGAGCTTGTTTTTGGCGTAAGCTCGGAGGGCGGCGGCTTGGGTTGGTTTATATCCGAAAAGAAAAATCAACTCGATATCGATTTGGTTTTCGCGGGGCTTTTAATGGTCATTATTATCGGCGTATTCGTAGAAAACATATTCTTCAAAACCATAGAAAAAAGGACGGTGATCAAATGGGGCGCGAAGTTCTAAATGCAAAGAAAACCGATGAGCGCTAATAAAAAACCTTTGAGTTTCGAGGAGGTCGCGGCGAAATATCCCGATTTTCCCCGCCTGTTACTTCTTAAAATAGATATGCACAGGCGAGGCGTG
>JAISRI010000228.1 GCA_031273735.1 Helicobacteraceae bacterium | reverse complement strand
AAAGCGCGATAGGGCTTCTTCAAAGCCGATTTTTGTTTTAACGCTCATCTTTACTCTCCTTCGCTTTCGTTGTTTTTTACGCTATCGACAAGATCGGTAGCCGTTTCGCCGCCCTCGATAACCTTATCGGTAATCTCTTCTACGATCTCGTCTACCTTTTCGACCGACTCTTTTACCTCTTTAACCGTCTCTTTAGCTTTTTCCGTGATGGTTTGAACGGGCTTTTCTATGTCAAGCTTGATCAAAAATCCGCCCGTCGCGTTCAAGGCGCGATATAAGACGATCTCCTCGCCGTTTTTCTCTAGCCACTTTGCGACTAACGTAGTTTGACTAAGCGCATAGACTATGATCGAGAAGAGGACAAAGACCTTTGCCGCGCCGAGCAAGAAGCCCAACATACGATCGAGCCAAACCATTAAAGCGCGAGTCATATTACGCCCATAAAAAGCGTATCGATAAAGTCGCAAATCTTGCCGACTAAACAATCGTCTATGCGCCTATATTGACGAGCGAGAGCGATCTTTTGGGACAATGATAGATACATTTTATGCAGCGCGAGCATAGGCTATCGTCGCATTTCCACGTTTTCGCGCTTACCGTTATCGCCTTATGTTCGCACATCTTTTGACAAGCGCCGCAATATACGCACTTATCGAGATCGTTTTTAACGGCTAAACGCGCTTGCATTTTTCTCTTTAGAGAGCTATGTCTTAAAGCCGATAGGACAAAAAGCGCGATAACGACAATAGACGCGATCGTAATTACAGTTTGCATTTTAACTCCTTGCGTTTGTTTTAATTACGCCGTTATAATAGAAGAGTAAATTAAACGGAATGTAAACGGCGTATAAACGCAATGTAAACAAGAAAAAGTTTTAAGATAGAGGTTTTGCGCAAGGTAGCGCGAGAATAAACGACGCGCCTTCGTTTGGCGCGCTTTTAATCTGTATCCGAGCGCCGTGTATATCCGCAATCTTTTTCACAAGCGACAGACCCAAGCCGCTGCCTCCCAAACCGCGATCGCGGGATTTATCCGCTTTATAAAATCTTTCAAATATATGAATCTGATCCTCTTTAGAGATTCCGATACCGCTATCGGTTATGGTAAAATAGATATTCTCGCCTTTTTCTTTTAACGAAATATAGATTTTGCCTTTAGGCGGCGTAAATTTGATCGCGTTATGCAAAAGATTGATCCACGCTTGCGCGAGTAGCTCCTCGTCGCCCATAAACTCTATTTTTTCCATTGACAACTCAAGCGTTAAATCCTTTTTTATCCACTGCGGTTCGAGCGCTAAAACGACGTTTTCTATCTGTTTATCTAGCTTGAACGATGCGGAACTAAGCGGCGTCGTTTGCGCTTCTAGCGCGGAGAGCTTCAAAAGATTATCGCTTAATTTTGAAAGTCTTATGCTCTCCGTTTCGATCACGTCTAAATAGCGTTTTTTCTCTTCGCCGCTTAACGTTTCGTTTCTAAGAAGCGCGGCAAAACCGCTAATAGAGGTAATAGGCGATTGTATTTCGTGCGAAACGTTCGATATAAAATCTTGCCGCGCCTGTTCCATAGTCCCTAATTGGTTCGCCATTTTATTTACGCTATCCGCTAGTTCCTTAAATAATCGCGGGGGGTTGCGCGATCTATGATCGCTTTGGCTTTCAATAAAAACGTTGAAATCGCCTTGCGATACTTTGTTTAACGCGAGCATAATCTCGTTTAAGAAATCAATATAAATATCTTTGGGATTCTTTCCGCCGTGCGTATATCGAAAAATTATCGCGCCTATAATCATAATCGCGTAAAATAGAAGCAATCCGATCAGCGCGGGAATTATATACGAAGCAAAATCAAAATCGATCGCCAAAAACTCTCTAGCGATATAATAGCCCGCGATAAGAGAACATACAAAAACGCCGTTCGCAAAAAAGCGCATAAAATATATGCGGCGCATATCATCTTTAGATAATTTTGTTTTACGATTCTTCATTTTAGCGTTTCCAGACGATATCCTAAACCTCTAATAGCCGTTATCTTAAATCCGTATTGATCGGCTGGAAACCGTTCTCTTAAACGATTGATATGAACGTCGAGCGTTCGTTCGTTGCCATCAAAATCATAACCCCAAATATCCTCTATCAGAGCGCTTCTAGTAAATGTTTTGCCCTCTCCCGTAGAAAGCTTAAAAAGAAGCTCGAACTCTTTTGGCGGAATATCGCTTTTTTTGCCGTTCTCGCTAATAGAGTAGCTATTTTTATCTATCGATAAAGCGCCGATCGAAACGCTCTGCGAAGCGATTATTTTGTATCGTCTAAGAAGCGCCTTAACTCTAAGAATCAGCTCCTGCGGTTCAAAAGGTTTTGTAAGATAGTCGTCCGCTCCTCTTTCAAAGCCTTTAATTTTTTGGGCGATTTCGGCTTTCGCGGTCAGCATTAAGATCGGCGTTTCCTCGCGGTATTCGCGTATATATCGGCATAGCTCGAAGCCGTCCATTTTGGGCATCATAATATCGATAATATAGAGATCGATCTTTGCGTCGTCTATCTTTTCAAGCGCCTTTTCGCCGTCGATCGCCTCGCATATATAAAACCCCTCTCTTTTTAATAGCGCGCCGACAAGCTCGCGGATATGATCGTCGTCGTCTACAATTAAAATCTTGCTCATAAGCAAACCCCGTT
>JAISRI010000135.1 GCA_031273735.1 Helicobacteraceae bacterium | reverse complement strand
GCTTTAGCGGCGATATGAATAGCGCCATTACAATCAGAAGCGCGCAAATCGAGGAAAAACGCGCTATTTTTCACGCGGGCGCGGGCATTGTAGCCGATAGCAAACCAGAGTTAGAATGGTTAGAGATTCAAAATAAAATGGCGGCTTTACTAGTAAGCTACGACGAGCTTTTGAACCTGTAAAAGAAACTCAATATTTGCTGGAATTCAAATTAAAAACTAAAACTTACGGTATTTACCCGCAAAACCGCCGCCCTTTGTCATTCCTGTGCAAGTCAATTATTTCAGGAACGACGAGAAAGACGCTGGAATCGGCGGTTTGCGGTTACCGTTTTTTAGGTTTTTCGAGGAATAGCGTTTGCTTTATGCGCGATATGAAGCGGCTTTTTAGATCGGTATATTCGCTTGTTTTTCTTGTGTCGCCGTTAGCGGCGTTGGATATTGTTCAAACGGCGGGGACGGCAAACAAAGAGGCGTATCTGACGCTAACGCTTAAGGAGGAACGCGCTTTTTTCTGCCGCGTTACCCCCGCTGCGTTGCTCCAAAAGGGCGCTATGGTTTGCGAGTTCGAGCGCGTTCCCGTTTTGAAACCGCAACCGATCGACAATCGTTTTTTTACGATCTCGCCGATTTTAGAGAATAACCGCTTTACGCTAAAGATCGATTTTAAGAAACAGGCGCTTGTCTATGCGCTGGACGAAAAAACGCTTTCGCAATCGGCGCTATCTCCAAACGGCGAAAAAACGCAATCGGCGCGTTGGATTGTCGTGGGATACGAAAAAACCCCGCCCGTTTTGCGCGCGCCAAACGACGCGGGATTAAACTTTCCGATCTCATTTCCCGCGCTCGAACCGCCTTCGATCGGCGCGCTTGATCTAAACGGCGCACCAATCGCAAACAGAATGAACAGCGAAGACGGGCGGGAGTTTTCGATGGTTTTGGAGAGTTACGCGGCGGGATTTTTAGCCGACGCGCAAAAGATGATTGACGATTCGCTGGCGCAAAGCGGCGGCAAACATCTTTTTATGCCAGAGCTTCTCGCGCTAAAGATTAAAATCTTAAATAAACTACCCAATCAAGAAGAGGCGCTTATATCCGTCGCCCGCCCTTGGATCGAGGCTTACGCTTCGCACAACGAAACGCCTGAAGTCCTGCTTTTATTGGGCGAAGCGGAAGTCAAGGCTGGGCTTATTACCGACGGCGTTTATCATTTTGAAACCTTGATTCGCGAATATCCCAAAGATCGCCTAGCCGATTTTGCGCGAATATACAAGGCGGATCGTTTTTTATCGGAAGGCAAAGTTGCGGAAGCGACTTTTGGTTACGAGAGCGTTTTGTTTAATTCTCAAGACGTTCCCGCCGCTTCGCTCGCCGCTTCGCGGTTGGCGGAGATCGCGATCCGCGAAGACGATATTCCAAAAGCCGCCGAGTTTTACGTGAAAATATTGCAAAGCGCTCCAGAGTTTTTTTTGGAGGATATTGAAAAAAGCAAAGAGCTGACGGCTATGATGGCGGATCGTAAATTATACCTTCCCGCGGCGCTTTTAGCGGAGATTTTAATCGATCGTATCGAACCCGCTTCGTCCGAATATGAAGCGCTGCTTTTGAATCTAGCGCGATGGCAGAATCTTGCTTCTATGCAAGAAAAATCGCTTATATCTTACGAGCGCTATCTAGCGGAATTTGCATATTCGCCGCAAACTCCCGTAGCGCAAAAAGAGCGCGATCTATTAGAGTTTTCGCTTGGCAGAAATACCCCCGAAGCAAATTTGGCGCTTTACGACGAAGTTATAAGTAAATATCCCGACGACGAAGCGGCGAGCCGCGCGCTTTATGAGAAGTCAAAAACTCTTATGCGGTTGGGGCGTTATACCGAAGTCGTTCCGCTGTTGGCAAAATTAGATAAACTCGATAAAAAAATGTTCCACGATTTCGATTCGCGCTTACGCCAAACCGAAACCGCTCTTTTGGATTCGTTTTTACGAGCGAATAACTGCGAGCAGGCGGTTAGTTTAAGTCGCGATCACAAACTTGGCGCGACGATTAGATCGGACGAAAGTTTTTTTAATTGCGCCTATTTAGAACGCGATTTTAACCTTGCGTTAGAGATAGCGGATTTTAACGTTCGCAAACGATCGCCCGCAGAGGGCGCCGAGTGGATCGCAAAGCGGTTAGACGCGCTTTATTCTACCTCTGATTATCCAAATTATATCGACGGCGAAGAGAGATTTATAAAGATGAGCAGAGCTTTGCGGCTTCCGATCGAAGCCGATCGGTATATCAGGCTCTTTGACGCTTACCGCAAAACGGACTTTGATTCAAAACGAATGAGCGAGCTTGCGGCAATTATAGAATCGCGTTTTCCTAAAGAGCCGCGTTTAATGGATATTTACGCCGCTATGATCGCTCTAAGCCGTAATCAAGGCGACGTTCAAAGCCAATACGATTATGCTAAAAAACTCGTTAATCGATCGCGATTAACGCAGACGCAAGCCTTTACGCCCGACGCGGAAATCGCCTTCGCCCAAGCGGCTATTAAAGGCGGCAAACAAAACGAGGCGATTTTGGTTTTACAAACGACGTTGAACGATAAATTGCCCGATCGCGATCGCGCTAGAGCGTTATTTATGCTTGGCGAGCTTTACGAACAAAACGCAAGCGCCGATCTAGCAAACGCTACTTTTGAACGTTGCGCCAATCTTGAGCTTACCGACGACGCTTGGGCAAACCTATGCCGCCAAAAAACCTCTACGCCTTAAAAGAGCGTTTCTAAAACAAATCTTTTACCGTCTTTTTTGCGTATGTAAGAGGCTTTTGTTACCGCGCCGTATTCGTCGATCGCTAGCGCGTAAGTCCCCGTTATCTCGCCTTTATACTTTTCGTCAAAGATAAACTCGTTTTTGCCATTTCGTTTTAGAGCGAGATCGATAAACTCTTTTTGCCCTCTATAGCGCACGACCCCCTTTGTCCTATCGACGCTTATCGCGATTACCAGTTCAAAATTCTTTTTCAGCCCCGTTGAGCTTAGATATGTAAACACGCCGGAATATTCGCAATTATGTTCAAAATTACCCTCGCCCCACTCGAAATCCTCCGTATGGCAACTCTCTTTAATCAGCTTCAGCTTGTTGTTTTCCAGCTTGTAAGTCAAATCTCTCTCATCAGAAGACGAGGTGATAGTTTTGGTTTTTTGGTCAAAAAACAGATTCACACC
>JAISRI010000012.1 GCA_031273735.1 Helicobacteraceae bacterium | reverse complement strand
GACGGCGCGCGGCGGAAAGGAGCAAAGCGCGCGTTTAATCGTCTTGCGAACTCGCGCTTTAAGGCTAGATCGGTATCATTCGGCGTTCAAATTACCTATCAGGAGGTCGTAAATGGCTTTGGATAAGGCGAAAAAAGCCGAGATTATCGGCAAATTTGGCTCCAAAGAAACAGACACAGGCTCGCCGTCGATCCAGATCGCGCTTTTAAGCGAGAGGATCAACGCGCTCACCGCTCATTTGCAGCGCAACGTTAAAGATCACAGCTCCAAACTTGGTATGCTGAAATTGGTCGGACAACGAAGAAGGCTTTTACGGTATCTTAGGCAAAAAGATATACGCAAATACGCTTCGGTTATTAAAGAGCTTGGTCTTAAAGACAAAGCGTAAAATATAGCCCCCTTCGCGGGGGTTTTCTTAATGTCCGCGACAGATGATCGCTTCAAAAATCCTAGAGAAAAACAATTCGAGTTTGACGGCGCTACGGCGGCGGTATTTGACGATATGCTTGTTAGAAGCGTGCCGAAATATCTTGAAAGCCTAGATCTATGCGCCGATCTAATCTCGCGTTGGGTTAGTAGCGGCAAGATCGTCGATTTAGGTTGCTCTACCGCTACGCTTTTATTAAAACTTTATAAACGAAATCATAACTTAACTTTGATCGGCGCGGATAGCTCCGAAGCGATGATCGTAAAAGCCAAAGAAAAAGCTAACGCGTTTGGCGCAACGATCGACTTTATAATAGCCGACGCGACGGCGCTAGAGTTTAGCGAGATCGACGCGATCGCCGCGAATTATCTTTTGCAATTTATACGTCCGCTTAAACGCGCCGAGTTTGTTAAAAAAATATGCGGTTGGCTAAAGAGCGGCGCGATTTTTATTTTTAGCGAAAAACTCGCGTGCGAACATAAAAAACTCGACAAGATTTTAATCGATCGCTACGGGGATTTTAAGCGCGATCAGGGCTATTCCGATTATGAAATCGCCCAAAAACGCGAGGCGTTGGAAAACGTCCTAACGCCCTATAGCGAAAACGAAAATCGGCAGATGATTCTTAGCGCGGGCTTTTCGTTTGTCGAGTGCGTTTTACGCTGGAACAACTTCGCGACGTTTATCGCCGTTAAATAACCAAATAAGCCCTTGCAAAGCTAACGCGGGCGATCAAAATTGCCCGTTTCGCTTTGCAAGGTTTATAAAAACGCCTAAAACTCTAGCGGCGTAAATTCAAACTCCTCTGGGGGATTCGGATAGAGGATTCTCCCGTTTTCATCTACGCCAACTATCGTCGCGACGGTCATATTGCCGTCGCCTTTCATGGTAAATTGCGTCGCTCCAAACTCGCCGTCCGAAAGCGTAAGGATAACGTTGTCTATAACGCTATAAACGCCCGTTCCATACATGGGCGTTGGCGCTATCGGCGGCGTAATTTCTGTGGCGAGAAACGCGAAAACGCCGTTTTTCTCAAAAGAGTAGATCACCTTAAACTCTACGAAACCCGCGCCGAAAGGCTCGCTCATAGTCCCGCTCCACGCGCCAAAAATAGCGTCGAGCGCGTCGCCGTTTTGCGTAAGATTGGTAGGGAGTTCCACGTTCTCTCTAACGACGCTGTTTTTGCGGCGAAAAATTGAGGTATTGCCAAGCGTAAACGAACCGTCCGCTTCGCTAACGCTATCGATTTCCGTAACCGCGATCGAGTTATTATCGATCACATTATAGACGTAGCCCGCCGTCCCTTCAAAATCAAGATAGGTCGCCTGAACGCCGTCTTTGACGACATATGCGCCCGTAAAAGTTTGCGCTCCGCCTCCCATATCCGCCGTAACCTCTACCGTGCCGTTTGCCTCGTATTTGAAGTCTAATACCGCTCCGCCCATACTAGGAATAGCGGCTTTCCATTCGCCTATAAAGGGATTATCTAGCTCGGCAAGCCAAACTACTTCGGGTTCGGTTTGGCTTTCGCCCCCCCCCCCCCCCCGTTAGATCGCAACCGATCAAACCAAAACCAACCGCAAAAGCGGCGATCAACGATGAAACTTTTCTCACCCCTAACTCCTTATAGAGTATTTTAGATATTGAAATTCAATACCTTAAGCGGAATGTAACCAAAGTTTGCTTAAAGAGCAAATCGAATATGATCGAGCGCCAAAGCGGCGATTTCGCGATTGACTTTTAGGTCAAAACGATTACAATTAGGCGCTTTGACAATCTCGATCGTTTAGGAGCGCTTTTGATTGCTTTTCGCCGCGTTTTATACGACACGCTAACGCCGATCGCGCTTTACGACAAGTTGTCGCTTTTTTTTGCGCCCAAGCGCGTTTCGCTTTTTGAAAGCGGGCTAAACGACGAAAACGGCAATTTCAGTATTGTGGCGGTCGGCGCGAGGGAGCGCGTTTGGCGCGAAAACTCCAAAACCTACTTTTCGGAAAACGGCAAGGTAAGCGTTATCGACGATAACCCGCTCGTATTCCTTAAAAAACGCTTCGCCTCGATCGATTCGGCGCAATATAGGCGCGAGGAGGAAAAACTTGGGATCGGCTTTATCGACGGCTTTGTCGGCTTTATAGGCTACGACGCGGTTTCGCTTTTTGAACCTACGCTTAAAAAATCTATGGATAACCTTACGGATACGACAAACGCGCCCGAACTAGAGCTTGCGCGCCCCGAATACCTATTTATCTATTCGCACAAGAGCCAGACGCTTACCGCGATTAGCTCGCTAGAAGGAAGCGACGAGGTTTTGCAGGAGGCTTTGAAAGTCGCTAGATCGCCTATGGATCCTCTGCCTTTAATTAGAGCCGAATCGCTTGGCGCGGGAGCGTTCGACTACCCAAAAGAGGAGTTTATTAAAAAGGTCGAATCGATCAAAGAGGAGATCGGAAGCGGCGAGATTTTTCAGATGTTGCTTGCCGATCGCTTCGTTCAGCCCGCGAAGATCGATCCGTTTAGTTTTTATCGAATCCTGCGAAGCAAAAATCCTTCGCCCTATCAGTTTTTACTGCCTTATGAGAAGTTTGCGATCGCGGGTAGCTCGCCCGAGTTGTTGGTTAGACTTTCAAAAGGGGAGATTTTGCTTCGCCCTATAGCGGGAACTCGCAAACGCGGAGCGACGATCGCCAAAGACCTCGCGCTAGAAAACGAACTGCTAAACGACGAAAAAGAGCGCGCGGAACATATTATGTTAGTCGATTTGGGGCGCAACGACGTGGGGCGCGCCGCAAAAGCCGGAAGCGTCCGCGTTTCAAATCTTATGCGCGTCGAGCGTTTCAGCCACGTGATGCACATTGTCAGCGACGTAACGGCGCAAATCGACGACGGGCGCGATATGTTCGATCTATTTATGTCGGCTTTCAGCGCGGGAACGATGACTGGCGCGCCCAAAATCCGCGCTATGGAGTTGATCGCCAAATACGAAGGAAGCAAACGCGGCTTTTATAGCGGCGCGATCGTCCTTTTTGGCTTTAGCGGCGATATGAATAGCGCCATTACAATCAGAAGCGCGCAAATCGAGGAAAAACGCGCTATTTTTCACGCGGGCGCGGGCATTGTAGCCGATAGCAAACCAGAGTTAGAATGG
>JAISRI010000242.1 GCA_031273735.1 Helicobacteraceae bacterium | reverse complement strand
CGAACAGGCTTTACAGCGACTTTCAATAACGACGACGGGCGCGGTTTGCGTCATAATGCGCTCCTTTGGGGTTTACAAAAACGTGTCGCGTATTATCGCGCATTTTCCCTACGACGCGCGCAACGCGAACCGACTGCTATATTTTATAGACGCAAACAAGGCGGCGCGAGCGCCGTAACGGCGCTTAAAAAGCCTCCGTTTCGCCTATTTCGCTAAAAACGACAAGCGATCTTATAATTTAATGAAACTTTAAGTTTTAGATTTGTATGATGTCAAAACTTTTTGCGGGCTAAAAGGGGTATTTGTGACTAAACAGCCGAAGACTAGGAAGATCAAAGCAAGCGAACGGCTTGACGATGTTGCTAGCAACGGCGACCTAGCTTTGTCCGCGTCGACCCCCCCCCCCCCCCCCCCAGAAACTTCAACCGACGGCGAGATACTCAAAACTACCGCAACGCTTCCCGATTGGCTTGACAAATATATCTACGACGAACTAGGCGCAAAGTTCGCGCCCGATCACGAACGTTATGAAAACAACCTTGACCTAAACAAAGAAGAGGTTTTGATCTATCTGGGCACATACTTTCCGCGTAGCTACGCCGAAGCGTTTTGCATATCTAACTCGCTTCTTGAAAACGAAACAATTAAAAATGCAATGTCTTCAAAAGGCGAATTAAACCTACTGTCTGTCGGTTGCGGCGCGGGCGGAGAGCTTATAGGAATGCTAACGGCGATCGCTAAGCATTTATCAAATGTTGAAACGATAAACATATGGGCGTTTGACGGCAATGACAAAGCGCTAAAAATAGCGCGACTTCTAATTGACAAATATACAGATTTGCCAATAAACAGAAGCAAAATTTGCGCGTCAATTATTCACAGAGAGTTTGATAGTTTCAAAGAGAGCGATCTAAATGAATTCAAGATAGGAAAGATAAAATTCGATCTGATTGTTTCTTCAAAGATGATCGTAGAACTAATAGCGCAAGGATCCGTAAAGGCATATTATGATTTTGTAAAAACGTTTCTTCCGCTACTTTCGCCAAACGGCATTTGCGCGCTTATCGACGTTACCATAAAACACGAAAAACTTAACAAATTTAATCCGGAGATTATGAATAATCAAATTAGCAAAGCGTTGCGGGAACTAAACGAGTTTCAAACAATCTTGCCGTCTTTATGTAGAGAAAACAAGGATAATTGTAATATATGCCGTTTTGTATCTTATAAGTTTTCTGTATCTCACAGTAGAAAAAATAACGATCAAAGCAAGATAGCGTATAGAGTTATAGCGCGAAAAAAACTAGCTCAAGAAAGCGCCCTTACATTACAAACAGAGGTTTTGACCGCTAATGACTGCCCATCTATTATAGAGCGAGATATTTTATAATGCCTAGACGCGATTTTCACATAAAAGAGTCCGAAATGGACGACTATCAAAGAAGAGTAATCAATGCGCGTTTGAATAGATCGTTAATAGTAACGGGTTGCGCCGGTAGCGGTAAATCTATAATAGCGCTTTGGAAAGCAAAGGAAATTCAAGAAAAGAATATGGGAACATATATTGTTATTGTTTTCACGAAAGCTTTAAGACGGTATATCTCCGATGGCATTAAACAGATTGGCATAAACGAGCGTAACGTTTATTATATGAACGAGTGGCTAGATAAACAATCGCCGGGAGCCGATTATATTATCGTAGATGAAGCGCAAGATTTTTCTAAGGCAAAAATAGAAATGTTTAAAGCAAAGGCAAGAAGGGCGCTTATGCTTTTTGGCGATTCGGCGCAACAGCTCTATAAATTTATAAAACCGCCAAATAATCCAATATCGATGTATGAGATAGCTGGCTTGACCAATTTTCCAATGGAAAATCTAGTTTTCAATCATAGATTGCCTAAAACAATCGCTCGCTTCGCCCAATATATCATCGCCGAAAGCGACGATTTGGTCGATAGATGCAAACAAGAGGGATATGAAAAGCCGCAAATAATCAAGCGAGATTCTTTTGAAGCGCAATTAGACGCGGTGGTCGAAATAATCGTAAATCGTAAATTTGAAGATGTCGGCATTTTGTTTATGCGGAACGTGCAGGTGCAAAGAGCATATGATTATTTCTTGAAAAAGCATCCAGAAATGTTATTTGAAGCAAAATACAACAACGACAACGAGGCAAATATCGGTGTGGGACATATGGATATAAACTTCCAAACAACCAATCCAAAGATAATAACCTATCATAGCGCCAAAGGCTTGCAATTTGAAGCGGTTTTTTTACCAGATTGCGCGTCTAACAATAAAAATCCGCTATATGTCGCCGTAACGCGCACATATCAATCGCTTTATATTTTGCATTCTGGAAATCTATCGCAAGTTTTTGATACAATACCGACAAATTGTTACGATAAAGAGGGACAAACTTCAGAAAGGATCTTGCGAATATGAAGCTATACATTCCAACAACGACGCTTAATTTCAACAACATTATGTCAAGCGAATCAATTTCGCCTGCGGGTTTCTATAAAATAAGAGAGTTTGGCTATAGCGATTTTAAAAAGGTTGCGCCCAATAATCTTGAGGCAGGTCTTTTTCTTTACAGACAATATCCGCATTTTAAAACGGAAAATCAGGCAGACGAAAAAGATTACCCTTTGGTAATCGAGATCTACGATGCAGGATTAGAATCGTTAAATCAAGATAAAGATCAATTGCATACCAAAGAAAGCGTTTTCTTTTCGCCCGATACTACAAAATTTATATTCAGAAATGAAACGGAGATGCACGAAACTATAATATCTGCGAAACGAAGCGAGGAAACCAAGCTAATTGAATTATATCAAAAACATAGTTGTTTTTGCGTATTGGACGATAAGATAAAGCAGTTTAATTGGTCAGATAAATACGGGATTAAACCGATTCTAGCAAACAGCGATAAGAAACGAGATAAGTTTAAAGGCTTTTTCTATGGTTATTTATTAGGAGTGGCTAGAAAATTGCCAAAAGAAATATACGCGCTAAAAAGAGAAGCGAAAGGCATAATAAATAAAATTGGAGCCACAATAACAATGCCGAATGGTTCTCAAAAAACAGAAAAGATTAACGATATAGAGTCAAATCATAAATCTATTATTGAATCATTTAAGACAATCGGACTAGAATACGCTGATACAAATTTGAATAACCTAATCTCATTCCTTAATAAGCGGTCTGAAACAAACGAAAACGAAGAAGAAAGCTATGGAAAAAATGAAAAAAATAAAGTTAATAGCGGCAAGAAAGAAGAGGATAAAGGAAGGTTGCTGCAAAACAAATATTTTGATTATCTTGACGAGCGCATAACTAGAGCGGAGACACTCGCTTTTAATAACAATAGAATTGATCCGACTTGCCTTCCAACTATTAGCGACGGCGCAATTTGTATAAACGATTCTAATTCAAATAAAATATTGATAGAGATAGTAAATGAATTGTTGGGCGATTTAAAAGCCAATAAACTTGACGGCGAAAATGAATTCTATGAATTCATCGAAAAATACGCTTTTAAGATTAAGGATATTGTGGCGCAAGATCAAGAGTGGACAGACAGCAAAGAACAAGAGTATATTAACCGCTTACTATCTCACCTTACCGAACGTAAACCATTTGACGTCAAAATGTCGCAAGGACTAAAAAAAGAATATAAATCTACGCTTGAATCGTTTGCGGCTTTTTTAATTAAGGCACAAAAAAAGGAGATCGCCGAACTTGAAAAGTTTATGATCGATAGCGAAGCTTATGAATTAGAAATCGCTTTTGGTATTTTCGGCGCCGTTTTTGGATATGCTGGACTACCTAAAACTTTTATTGATCCTCTGTTTGACAACCAATCTATAAACGATGAGGTTTATAGACATATCAATAGAGAAATTAAAAAACTCGCGCCAATATCAAGTCAGGATAGTAACGATAATATGGAAACCGATAGCGCCGTCGGTTTAGAAAACAATAATATGGAAAAGTTTAAAATAGATATTATTCAAGAAATAACAAAGCGGTTTGATCTGCTAGAACGTGAAATATCTGATATAAAGCAAAAGTCAGATCCGCCTAAAACCTCAAAAGGCGCTTCTAAAGATAAGTTGGAAAACGAAAATCATAAAAACGGCACGCTCCCCTTTGGATCATGAAAATGAGCGATAAAAAGATCGAAATGCAAGACGATTGTGGAAGTATAGTCGAAGCGCAAGCGCCAATAATTGTATCCGCCAGCCGCTCAACCGATATTCCTAGATATTATGCGGAGTGGTTTTTTAACAGATTGAAAAAAGGCTATGTCGTATGGGTCAATCCTTTCAATCAAAAACCGATGTATATTTCATTTGATCAAACAAGGGCGATTATTTTTTGGTCGAAAAACCCTAAACCTATAATTCCATATCTTGAAAAGTTAGACGAGCGTAAAATCAACTACTACTTTCAATTTACGTTAAACGATTACGATCGCGAAAAATTAGAGCCATACGTTCCAGAAGTCGCCGAGAGAATAGAAACTTTTATAGAGCTTTCAGAAAAAATCGGTAAAGAAAAAGTAATTTGGCGTTTTGATCCGTTAATTGTCGCTCCCAATTTCATCTCTGTTTCAGATTTATTAGAAAGGATAAAAAACATAGGAGAAAAGCTAAAAAAATATACGCAAAAACTTGTTTTTAGTTTTGTGGACGTTCAAGCGTATCGCAAAGTAAGGAACAATCTTGCAAAAGAAACGCGGCTTTATAATGAATTAACGCACGAGCAGATGATAGAAATTGCCGAAGGTTTAGCCGCGTTGCGCGATCAATGGAAAAGCGAGGGCTACGATATAGCGCTAGGAACCTGCGCCGAAGAAATCGATCTGGATAAATACGGCATATCGCACAACCATTGCATTGACGGCGAATTGATGAGGAAACTTTTTTGCAACGACGAAAAACTAATGGAGCACCTAGGCTATGAGCGCGATTTAACCGCCTCTGACGGCTGGTCGGAAAAACCTAGCAAAAATATGAAAGATAAAGGGCAGAGAAAACCTTGCGGTTGTATAGTTAGCAAAGATATTGGCGCGTATAACACTTGTCCTCATTTTTGCGTCTATTGCTATGCCAATTTTTCAAAAAAATGGGTTGAAAATAATCGTCGATCGCATAGCGTCGAATCCGAAAGCATTGTGCCTATCGAAGATATTTCGCAATAGGCAGATCCGCCTAAACGACGGTTTTCCGCAAGTAGTAGCGTCGGGCGATTATATAACGCTGGCGTTTAAGAATCGATCTGTTTGTTATAAGAATATAGTCCAGTAGAAATATGCGGCAAAAATCAGTAAAAAAGATCCGATCAGCGTAAAAATCGCGCCGTAAAAAAACATATCTTTTACTTTAAGCGCTCCGCTACTTAGCGCTATGGCGTTTGGCGGAGTAGAGATAGGAAGCAAGAAAGAAAAACTTGCGCAGACGGTCGCGGCAAATAGTAGTTGTTCCGCGTTGAAACCGCCCTGAAGCGATAAAGAATATACGATCGGAAGCGCGATCGAGGCTTTAGCGGTATTGCTAACGGCAAAGGCAAAAAAACTCATAACAAAAACGATCGCGATCATAACGGCAAGGCTTCCAAACGACAAAAAAAAGCTCATAGCGTTTGCGGCGCTCTTATCTAAACCCGTAGATAAAAAAGCGTTAGAAAGCGCGAAGCCAGCGCCGAATAGAAAGATAATTTCATAGGGGATTTTTTTGCTGTCGTTCCAATCGATAAACGAAAAGCCCGGCATAAATAATAGAAGCCCAAAAAATAAAATTAGCGATCCTTCGTTTAATCCAAGCCCTGAAAAATAGGGTTCGAACGGAGAGTTTAACAATAATAAAATCGCCAAAAATAAAATAATCAAAGCTAACTTTCTCTGCTCTTTAGTAGATGGCGACCATTCGCTTAAACTATAAGTTAATTTCATATCTTTTGCGCCGATCGAGAGTAATAAAGAGAGCGCGATTAACATTGTAACGGCGAGCGGAAACATAAGCGCGATCCAACCGACAAAAGAGATATTGGGCAGATTTTGCGAATTTAGAAAGCCAAATAAAATTAAGTTTGGCGGCGTGCCGATCGGCGTAATAATTCCGCCTACGCTCGCGCCAAAAGCGATCGCTAAAGCAAGGCGCGTTTTTAACCGCGCATCGCTTGTAAGAAAGTGCGCCAAAGGCATAAGTAAAAGAGCGGTGGTCGTGTTTGAAAGGACGGCGCTAAGAAGTCCGCTCGTAAAACTTAAGGCAAAAATCGCGCCGCGCGCGCTGGCGGGAAATATTTTTAAGAGTTTGCGAGCGATCAATTTATGAAGTTCGGTTTTTTCCACCGCCAAAGAGAGCATAAAACCGCCCAAAAATAGAAATATAATCCCATTTGCGTAATTGGCCGCCGTAGCGTTGCCGTCCATAATGCCAAACGCGGGAAAAAGCGCGATTGGAAGCAAAGAAACAACCCCCAGCGGCAAAGCCTCGTTCGTCCAAAGCGCGACGAGAAAAACGACCGCGCCCAAAAGCCGCGAATGTTGTTCGCTTAAACCGCTAAGCGCGATCGCATAAACCGCCAGCGCCGCCGCGATCGCGATCGCGATACCTTTTATCTGTTTATTCACAATAGTTTCGCGCATCTTTCGATTAGTTTATAGTTTTCAAATCGGATTTTATACGAAAAGCCAAAAAGCCGCCGCGATCGTTTGTTTTTGCCCTTGCGCGCTATGTTGGACTTGACTAAGGTTAAGCGAATCTATAAGCGACGCAAGCGGGACGCTTGAGGGTTGATCTGCTAAACTTACGGATTATCAACATAAAACCAATTCGATGAAACTAAGGATTTTTGTTTATGCTAGTAAAAGCGTTCTTGTCGTTTTTTAATTTTCTTACCTCTATGCGCGCCGCTATCGTTTGGTTGTTTGTCGTCGCTTTTGCCTGCGCGGCGGCGACGTTTATCGAAAACGACTATGGTAGCCAAGCGGCTAGAGCGGCGGTCTATGACAATCGAATATTCGAGATTGTTTTGTTTTTGTTCTGCGTATCGCTGGCGGGATCTATGGTTAGGTTTGGTATGTTCCATAAGGAAAAAACGGCGGTATTCGTCTTTCACGCCGCGATCCTAGCGATACTAATCGGCGCGTTTATCACCCGTTATTTTGGCTACGAAGGCTATATGCACCTGCGCGAAGGACAGACGAGCGCGGAGATCCTTAGCGCCGATCCATATCTGACGGTTTCCAGTAGCGGATTAAACGCGAGTTGGCGTTTGCCGCTTTCGCCGATCGCCTCCTCCGATCGCTCCTTCAGCGCTAATCTTGGCGGCGGCGCTCCCGTAACGATCGAAACCAAATCTTACTATCCGCGAGCGAAAGAAGCCGTCGTAGAGGTCGAAAACGACGGTGCAGCCTATATCGCGTTCGCGCTTTTTTATGGAGAAAAACCGATTGGCGCGGAGCTGTTTGAAGGGCAGTATTTTGAAAATAACGGCGTTATCTTTTATTTTGGCGATCTTGAAGATATCAACTTCACGCAACCTACGATCGCGATCGGAATGCAGGATAATCAGCTTGTGATCCGATCTTACGTCGATATGACGCGATTTGATCGGCAAACGGGCGAACAGGTTTCGCTTCGCGCCCACTCCGCGCATCCGTTCGATCTAAACGTGTCATACGCCACAAACGATGGCATAGGCATAGCTTTGCTTAAACATTTCTTATCTGCGGGCAAAAAGGTCGTTGAAGCGGCGCCAAACGAAAATGGCTTGCCCGCCATAATCGTCGACGTTTCGCACAAAGACGAACGCAAAGAGGTCGCGCTTTTAGGCGGCGCGAGAATGAGCGGCGAGCGCGTTGAAGTGGAGCTTTCGGGGCGAAAGTTCGCTCTATCTTTTGGATCGGAGACGATCGAGCTACCATTTTCGCTTAAACTCGACCGCTTTATCGTCGGACGGTATCCCGGTTCTACGGTTCCTTCGTCGTATGAAAGCCAAGTAACGCTTATCGACGAGGAGCGCGGTTTAAACGAACCAAGACGCATATATATGAACAATATTTTGACGCATAGGCAGTTTCGCTTTTATCAAGCCTCTTACGATACGTGGGACGAGCGCGGCACGCTTTTATCGGTTTCAAACGATCCCGGCGTGTGGCTGACCTATATCGGATACGCGCTTTTGACGTTCGGATTTTTTATCGCGTTTTTTAGCCCGAAAAGCCGCTTTAGAACGCTCGCGGAGCAGATCGAAAAAAGCAGGCGTATGAAGTCGTTCGCCCATGCTCTTGTCGCGCTTAT
>JAISRI010000166.1 GCA_031273735.1 Helicobacteraceae bacterium | reverse complement strand
AAAGCGGTTACGGGCAAACGTTAGCGGCGGTTAGAGCGGCGATTAGGCGCGTTTCAAAAACGGCGCGATCGGGCAAAATAAGATCGCCCTCTCTTTGGCGTTCGCCCCACATCGATTCTGGAAAGTGGCTATCGGCGGCAAAACGCGCCATAATATGAATATGAACTCGCGGTAGTTGGTTGCCAAAACTCGCGATATTGATCTTATCGGGCTTGTAGTATTCGCGCAGGGTTTTTTCGCAAATCAAAACCGTCCGCCAAAGCTCGTCGATCGCATAGCTTGGGCAGTCGGTAATTTCGCGATAAGGTTCGATCGTAAAGATTTTAAGCCAAGGGATTGTAACCTCGCTCCATTCAATATAAAGGTTTTTGCTTTTGAAAAACACGTCGTCTCCTTTGAGCGGATTATACGCGATTAGCGACGAGATTTTAACGCCAATCGATTCGATCCTAGCAAAAGCGCTGGAGGTTTTGCAAGGCGGAGCGCGGCTTTTTCAGCTACGCGACAAAAGCTCCAGCGACGAAGAGGCGCTTTTTATCGTCCGAAAATTGCGCGAATTATGCGATCGCTTCGGCGCAAAACTAATTATCGACGATCGCGTAGAGTTGGCAAAAGAGGCGAACGGCGTTCATATCGGGGCGCTCGATCGCCCGATTTCAGAGGCGCGATCGATTCTTGGAAGCGATGCGATTATCGGCGTTTCGTGTTACGGCGATCTTGACCGCGCTATCGAAGCCGAAAAATTAGGCGCAAGCTACGTTTCATTTGGCGCGTGCTTTAGCTCCGCGACAAAACCAAACGCGAAGGTAATCGATCATAGCGTTTTTGGCGAGGCAAAATCGCGCCTAGAAATCCCAATCTGTGCGATCGGCGGCATAACGACGCAAAACGCGCCCGCGTTACTTGATTGCGGCGCAGATATGATAGCGGTCATAAGCGATCTGTGGAAAGACGGCGATCCAAAACGGAAAGCAAAAGATTTCGCCTCGCTATGGCTATAAAATAGCGTTTGCGTTTTGAACGGGAACTGTTTTTGCTTGCGGTAAATTGATAAAAGCGCCTAGCAAGTTTGGCGAGGATTTGCCGATTTACAAGCAAATAGGAGTTCAAAATGGAAGATCAAGAGCTAGCGCTATATCAAAAAAGCCGAAAGGCGCTTGAAGAATCGCAACAAGAGCGGCTTAAACAGCTTGACGCTCTACGAAAAGAGCGCGAATTTCTTTTAAATCCCCTTAAGTTTATTTATGCGGACGAACGCGAAAAAGAGCCAAAAAAGGTCGTTAGCGTAGTTTGACCCCGCTTTTTTAGTTTTCGCGGGTAAGAATCGATATAATACCCGCAATTTTACAAAGAGCGGGGCAAAGATGAAAAAGGTTATTAGCGCGGTTTTACTGTCGCAATTTTTGGCGTTAAGCGCGGCGAATGGAGCGGAAATGAACGAGGTTATAAAGCTAAACGAGCTAAAATACGGCGTTAATACGATCTCGGTCGGAACGATCAGCGTTACTTACGGCGAAAAGATCAAACTCGAACCCGACGTCGCGCAATTTAGCGTTACCTATCTTACCGAAGGCGCTACGCCAAATACGGCTTCAAACCAAAACGTCAAAAATATGACGGCGTTCAAAGCGTATCTTAAATCGCTTGGCGTTAGCGATAGCGATATAACTACGCTGGATTATAAAAACTTTGAAAGAACCGAAAAAACATATACGCAAAAATCGGAATACAACGCGGAGTTAAGCGTTATTTTTGAAATGCAGACCGATAGTTTTTACAAGGTTATAAAACTCCTCGATCAATATGGAATATCAAACTTAAAAAAAGATAGCTATAGCGAAAAATATTTCTTTACGATCGCGGCGAACGGCGCTTCGGAGAACGCGGCGAGAACTCGCGTCCAAGAGCTATACGAAAAGCTTGAAACTCCGCTTAAAAACAGCGGCTTTATCAGAAATCTCGGCGTGAAAGAATACGATATCAATAAAAACGATAAAGATCGCGCAAGCGAAGAGATCAAAAAATACTATTCGTCAAACCAAATTCGGATTAAACTTTCAAACTTTGAGAATATCGGCAAGATATATGCAAAAGCGCAAGAGTTAAAGATGAACGTTAATAACGATCTATTCTATTTCGTATCCGACGAACGAAAACAAAAGAGGATTGGCGAATACGAAAGCAAGCTGTTTGAAAAGTTGCAAGAGAGAGCAAAAAGACTAATCGGAAATAAAGAGTATTCGCTTGGCGCTCCGTCCAATCTATCGATCTCGACCGTCGCGGCGGACGATTCGCGTTACCGCAACTATCGCGGTTACGATCAAAACTACGTTACAAACAGCGCCAACGCTATTACGCAAACTCAAGCGGCGCAAACGATAGATATCAACCCTCCTTCCGATTATGAAATCGCCATAACGATAAACGGTAGCTTTGATATTACGAAAGATATAAAAAAGTAGTCTAAACGTTTTTAGAGCTTTGCCTATATGGGCGCTTTAGTAGATATATTATCCTGCCTAGGCGTTTTGCAATTCGCGTCTTATGATCGCATAAAAGCGCCTTGAAACGCGATTGGAACTTTGCGGATTATTGGCGCGGCGCGGATAAGTACGACAAACTGATTATAGACGACTATTTTTAGCTAATGCGCATAATTTTCGCCGCGTTATAGATCGCCTTTCGAGCGCCTCTAAACGTTAAAAAACGCGGTTGGCTACAAAACGCCGCTTGTCGTTTTACTATTTTTCGCCACAATATCGCCTTGACTTGAAAGGATTAAATGGAAACGATTATCGAAAACCTCGAAACCTACGGCTATGCCGCGCTTTTTTTATACTCGCTTGGCGGCGGATTTGTAGGAATTGTCGCGGCGGGCGCGCTTTCGGGGCTAGGGTATATGAATATATTTATTACGATCGTCGTCGTTTTCGCGGCAAACGTTATAGGCGATCAAGCGTTATTTTTGCTTAGCCGCTACAACAAGGGCGCGATAATGCCGTATTTGCGACGGCACCGCCGCAAGCTCGCGCTTTCTCATCTGCTACTCAAGCGGCACGGTAATCGTATTCTGGTAGGGCAGAAGTTTGTATACGGTTTGAAAACTCTGATTCCGATTGTGGCGGGCTTTACAAAATACGGCGCAAAAAAGTTTTTTGCGTTCAATATGATCGGCGCTTGCCTCTTTGTCCTTATCTTTGGCTTCGGTAGCTACTTCGCGGGCGAGTTTTTCGCAAAGATCGCAAATTACGCAAGCGACAAACCATATCTTCTGCCGATCGCGCTTGTAACGATCATAGGCGGCTCGTATCTGCTTGTCGGCTTCGCGTCGCGCAAAAAAGCAAAGCGATAATGATCGGCGAAATAATCTCTAAAAACGTCGCCGTTCCAGCCGCGATCGGCGCGAATAACGAGATCGCGCTTCAAGAGGAAAACGATAATTACTTTATCACGGGCGGCGCGGGAGCGGGCAAAAGCCGCGCGCTATGCCTTATACGCGACGCTCTGCGCGAGCGCAAACTGCGCGTAGCTTCGCTGGGTAGCACGGGGATCGCGGCGGTCAATATCGGAGGGCAGACGATCCACAGCTTTTTCGGTTTTGGGATATGCCCCTCGCTTGAATATCTGATCGCTCACGATAAACGCAATAAAAGGCTGATTAAGAAAATCGAAACGATGATCGGCGCGCTAGATACGATTTTGATCGACGAGATCAGTATGGTAAGCGCCAATCTAATGGAGATGATCTACCACCGCTTACAATCGGCTGGGTTTAGCGGCAGGATCGTTTTTGCGGGCGATTTTTACCAGCTACCGCCCGTAGAAAAACGTCCGCAACAAAACCTTTTTACGGCGCGATACGCCTTTGAAAGCGAGGCGTGGCGCGCTCTTAATCCAAAGTTTTTGGAGCTAAACGCGGCTTGGCGATCGAGCGATCGCGAGTTTATCGCGCTTTTAAGCGCGCTTCGCGTCGGCGTTTTGGATGATTGCGGCGAAAAACTTTTAAGAACTTACGCCTCGCAAACCGAAGTTTTACAAAACGATCCTACGCTTCTTTTCGGACGCAACCGCGAAGCGGACGCGCACAACGAAGCGCGGCTAAAACGCCTACATACGGAAGAGTATCGCTTTGAAGCCGCGATCGAGGTAGCAAAAGAGATGAACGAAAAACGGCTGTCAAGTTTTTTGCGATCGCTTAACGCGCCGCTAACGTTAAAGCTAAAAGTAGGCGCTCCTATCCTTTTTATCGTCAATGAAACGGGTTCGTTTTACAACGGCGAACGCGGCGTTATAACGGCGATCGGGGAGGATACGTTGATCGTCGAAAAAGCAAACGGCGAGACGATCGAAGTCGAACGGCACAGTTTTACCTACGAAGAGCAGGGCGGCGAAGAATCGCCAAAGGTTTTGGCGAGCGTTACGCAGTTTCCCGTTCGCCTCGCGTGGGCGATCACGATTCATAAATCGCAAGGTATGGGTATTTTAGACCTTGCGATCGACCTCGATCATCTTTTTGAATCGGGTCAGTTTTATGTGGCGATCGGTAGAGCGATCGATCCTAAACGCCTCTACCTACAAAGCTCTTTTGATCCTATTAGACGGATAAGATCCGCGCTTTATCCAAATCCAAGCGTCGATCGTTTTTACGAATTGGAAAGAAGTAGATTGGGGGCGTAAAAAACCTATTGATCTTTACCGTATGACAACCTTTTTAGAACGATAAAAATTAACAGAGAAAAAACCCCCAACGCCGCGCTTAAAACGATCGCCTTATCGGTTTCGCCCGTCATTGCGCCGTTGTAGATCGCAAGCCCTAAAGTATCGGTTTCGCCTATGATATTTCCGCCCAGCATCAGCGTTATGCCAATTTCGCCAAACGATCGTCCTAAACCTAAAAATAGCGCCGCGCATATCGCCTTTGGGATATTAGGCAGTAGCGCGAAGATCAACGTTTCAAAGCGGCTTTTACCCATACAATACGCCGCTTCCGCGTATAGTTTTTCCTGCTCGCTCAGAGCGCTCTCGATCGGCTTAACCACAAGCGGCAATCCCGCTATAAACGCCGCTAAAATTACGCCGCTCGTAGAGAAAATAATCTCTATATTATACGCCGCGAGCGCCGAACCTATCAAGCCTTTTTTGCCTAGTAAAAGCAAGAGAAAAAAGCCGACGGCAATCGGCGGAAAAACGATCGGAAGGGATATAAAAATATCGATCGCCGTCTTATAAAACCGTTTTTGTCCAGATATAACCGCCGCCAAAAGAACGCCCAAAGTCGAATGTAATAACAGCGTCGCAAAGGCGACTTTAAGCGTTAACAAAAGAGGCGATATAAACCACTCTTGCGCAAACAAGACCTTATAATCCGTTCGCTTTTAATATCTCTTTTGCTTCCGAGCTTTTGAGAAATTCTATAAAACCTTGCGCTTCTTCGCTGGCGCGCTCGCTCAAAACCACGCAAACGATCTTAATTGGCGTATATAGTTTGCGATCGACTTCCAGCGCGAAACCCGTTTGATCTTTGATCGCCAAATAGTTGGTTTTATTGATAAATCCCGCGTCTATATCTCCGCTTTTTAGATACTCGGCTACTTGCGGGATATGTTGGACGATCGTTAGCTTGGATTCTACGTCGCGGTAGAGCTTTGCGTTCTTTAGCGCCTCGTCGGCGGCAATGCCAAAAATCGCGCTTTTGGGGTGAGGCGCGCCGATCTTTTTAATCGTCGGGTTTTTAAGAAAATCCAGCGACGGCTCTCCTTTGATACTCTTAGAAAAAACCAACGTCAAAACGCCTTCGCCAAAAACGATCTTTTGCGTATATTTTACGCCCTGTTCGTCGATAATCTTTTCGTCTCCTACAAAAAGCTCGAACTTGTCGCTATTTTGCGTCTGCGCGGTAATATGTTGCATATTGCCAAACATCGTCTTTACCGCGACGCCGCTTGCCTTCTGATAACTTGCCGCGAGAGTCTCGATCGGTTTTTTGTAGCCCATCGCTCCCGCAAGATAGAGATCGTCCGCGTTTGCGACGCAAAAAAGTAACGCCGCTATCAGTAATCCTCTCATTTTCTCCTCCGTTTTGCATTTTAATAGCGCATTTTAGCGCGTTCGTTATATCTTGCGCGATATAACGTAGATTAAATAATAGGCGCTTTCGTCGAGGCGCGAACAAAGCGCTTATAGAAAAAGTAAGTTATAATCGGCAACTTTATTTCACGAGGAGAAGTTAGATGAAACGACTAATCGGTTTCGCGGCGATCGTCGCGGCTTTGTTTTTGAGCGGGTGCGGCGGCAAACAGCCCGATACGACCGCTACGGGCGCGCCATGCTTAAACGACGGTAAAGAGGCGCCAAAATGGGTTTGTATTCCCTATTTTGACGATAAAACAATCGCGGGACTTGGCACGGCGCAAAAGAACCCCGCCAACGACTACGGCTTTCAATTTACGCAAGCGCAAGCTCAGGGACGCGACGCGATCTCTTTTAACGTAGAGGCAAACGTCCGCGCCGCGTTCGATAGCTGGCAGAGAAACACGGGCGCAGGCGAAAACGCGATCTTCGAGCAAAATATGGAGCGCGTTTCGCGACAAACTTCGTTTTTAAGTATTAAAGGGGCTAAAGTCGCCGATACTTGGCAACACCCCAGCAACGGAACGCTTTTTGTGCTGATAACCGCGCCTTTGGATCAGACGGAAAACGCGCTGATGAGTAGCCTTCGCAATGAAAACGCGCTATGGCAGCAATTCCAAAGCCAAAAGGCTCAAGATCAGCTTAAAGAAGAGTTTGAAAGGGCAATCAAAAAACCCGTAACCGAATAGTTTTACGCCTCTTTGCCCGTTTGCGGCAAAGGGGCGGCTTTTTTAAGAGCGGTCGTTAAAGGATCTTTAATTCAAAAGTTTCTTTGCGCCGCTCTATTCGCTCTTTCGGCGGTTTTTGCGGCTGATTAGGCGACCGCTATATGTATAACTATCTTAAAAAAACCAATCTTATTCGCTAATTCCAACGTAGATCTTAAATACGCAATACGCAAACGCCGTCGTATTAAGCCGATCGTCTTATCTGTTTAGCATAACCGCCATACGCGGTCATTCCCACGACGGAGCGATAGCTTCCGCAGGAAGCGTTTATCGCGAAGGAAGGCGGGAATCCAAATACGACGGCTTTTGCGTCGTGAGTATTCAGGCTTACAAACAACCAAAGGCGATCGCTGTTCGTAGGTCTTTGGTTTGGATTCCCGCCTTCCTCCGCAATATACG
>JAISRI010000156.1 GCA_031273735.1 Helicobacteraceae bacterium | reverse complement strand
TCGTAGGGCGCGTCGTTTAATTCAACCTCAAAGCGGCGGCGTTCGTTTGGCGCGATCGCAAACGTCGCGGCGGTTTTGCCTATCGTTTGCGGGCGGGCGAGTTTGTATAGGTAGTCTAGTTTGCCCGTAGGCGGTTCGTAGCCCTTTATTTGCAATCGGCACTCTTTAAGCGGATATTCGCCCGTATTGATCGCCTCGCCAAAAACGATCGATTTGTTCTCTTGATAGACAAGCGGCGCGATCATTAGGTTTTCGATCGCCGTCGGTTTGAATAGCCGTTCGACCAAAAAATAGCCCGCTACGGGTCCAATAAGTAAAACCGCGAACGCGCACGTCTGAAAAAACAAAGATAGAGCGGCTCTGGCGTTAGAAAGCGCGGCGGCGATCAGAAAAAAAATAGCGAGCGCGAAAACGCCGCCGAAAACCGCCAAATGCCACGCGCTTAACGAGTATAGAAGCTCGTCGCAGAAGGCGATAGCGCGGGCGATCGACGGATTTGCGGATAGTTTTTCTAATTCGGCTAAAAGACGCTCTAACACTTTCGCGAAGACTTTTCGGTAATTCCGCTAACCCCATCGCGGCGCTTTAGTTCAGCGCGGACTTTATCGGGCGCGATCTCTTTCGAGGCGATAGCGATTAAAGAGTGAAAAATCAAATCGGCGGCTTCATAAATAATCGCCTCCTCTTTGCCGTCCTTGATCGCGAGCGTCAATTCGCAAGCCTCTTCGCCGATCTTTTTCAAAATCGCGTTTTCGCCTTTGGCAAATAGCGAAGCGACGTAAGAGGTTTTAGGATCGGCTTTTTTGCGCTCTAAAATCGTGTGATAGAGGCGATCGACGATATTATAAAGATCGGCTGGATCGACGATCGCCGCGCCGATTTCGCCGCCGTTTTTCGCGTCGGTAAAAAAGCAACTTTTATGCCCTGTGTGGCACGCCGCGCCTTTTTGTTCGACGATATAAAGCAAACTATCCCCGTCGCAGTCGATCAAAATATCGACGATTTTTTGCGTGTTGCCGCTCTCTTCGCCTTTTTTCCAAATCCTGTTGCGAGAGCGCGAAAAATAGTGCGCGTAGCCCGTCCGCAAGGTTAGATCGTAAGCCTGACGATCGGCGTAGGCGAGCGTTAAAACCTCTCGCGTTACGTTATCTTGCGTTACGACGGGGATCAGCGGATTTTTCGCCCAATCGATCGTCATTATCGTTCTGAAGCGACCGAGCTTGCGCGTTGCGCGTCTTTGGTATCGACCCAGATATTAGGAACCGCGCCGCCCGGAGTTAAAAACAGCTTGGCGTCTTTATTGATCTGAAGCGCCTCGTTAAACTTGCCTTGAACCTCGATCTGGCGCAATGCGAGCAGGTTTGTCGTCAGCGAAGCGGCGATCAGCGCGTTTGCTTTCGCCTGCGCTTCGGCTTCGATCCGCGTGCGATCGGCTCTACCTTGCGATTCGATTCGCATAGCGTCGGCTAAACCTTTTGCCTCTTCGGCTTTGCGCCTCGCCTCTTGCTTTGCCTGTTCGACCATATTAAGCGATCGTTCGGCTTCCTGCCGCGCTAACTGAACCTGCTCGATCTGCGCTTGGATCTTCGGCGGCAGGATAATGGCTAGCAGTTTTACGTCGCTAAGATCGATAGGATCGCCTTCGATCTTGGTAATCGTGGCGCGCATATTATCGGCGATCGCTTTTGCGATGTCGTTGCGTTTTTGCGGCAACTCTTCGGCGGGATAAGCGCCGATAACGCTTCGCACCACGTCGCGCACCGCAGGATTGATCATTTTATCTTCCCAGTTTAAGCCCAGCGTGGCGATCGCGTATGGCGCTTTTTCGGCGCGAAGCGCGTATTGCACCGTCAGTCCTACGCTCACTTCAAGCCCGCGAGAATCCAACACCTTGATCATCTCGCGTTCGTTGATCCCGCGCCGATCGGCAAGCGATTCCGTCGCGCTGTAATTGACGACGCGGGTTTTGGTATCCTGAACGATCACGTTTTGCACAAAGGGCGCGATAATATGAAAGCCCGGATTTAACGGCTCTTCCTGATATTTGCCCAGCGTTACCAAAATGCCCACTTCGCCCGAATTGATAATCGCAAACGGACGCGCAAACGCCAACAGAGCTATAACCGCGATCGCGATATAGATAAAAATACTCTTCCCGCCCCTGAAGTTCTTTAGAAAATCGGGCGTTCCAATACCGCCGCCCGGAGGACGCGGCGCGTTTCCGTTCGGGTTTCTCTTAAAATAGTCGTTCATATCGGCAGGCATTTTTGTTCCTTAAATTAAAGTTAAGAAGCGCGAAAACTTATCGTTTCGTCCATAAACGACGTCAAAATACGCCTCTTGCAATTTTTGCGTAATCTTACCGCGCTTGGCTTCGCCGATCGGACGCGAATCGACCTCCCTAACGGGAGTGATCTCCGCCGCCGTCCCCGTAAAAAACGCTTCGTCCGCCACATATACCTCGTCGCGGGTAATACGTCTGCGTTCGATCGCGACGCCCAAATCGCGGGCGATCGTAATAACGCTATCCTGCGTGATCGACTCAAGCGCGTTTTCGCTTGGCGGCGTGATCAAAACGCCGTCGCGAACGATAAAGAAACATTCGCCGCTACCTTCGGCTACAAACCCTTCGTTATCGAGTAGCAACGCCTCGTCGTAACCCGCTTCGATCGCCTCGCACTTCGCCATCTGCGAATTGAGATAGTTGGCGGCGACTTTCGCCTTGCCCATCATCGATTTGATCGAGTTGCGCGTAAATGAGCTGATCTTAACGCGAATGCCCTTTTCAAGCCCTTCGTCGCCCAGATACGCGCCCCACTCCCACGCGGCGATCGCGACGCTAATCGGCGAATTAAGATGATAAACGCCCATAACGCCGTAGCCCACAAAGACGATCGGACGGATATATACGCTCGTATTCGGCGCGAAGACGTTTTTTCTTAAAAGCTCGCCCTGCGCCGCATTAAGCTCGTCGGCGCTAAACGGACACTTCAAAAGCGTCGTTTTGCAAGAGTTAAGCAACCGTTTCGTGTGATCTCGCAAACGAAAGATCGCCAAACCCCTATCCGTCGGATAGGCGCGAAGCCCCTCGAAAGCGGAGTTTGCGTAGTGCAGGGAGTGCGTCAGAATATGAACCTTCGCCTCGTCCCACGCGACAAACTTGCCGTCAAGCCAAATATATTGCGATTTTGTTAGCGCCATAACAACTATCCTTTTTTGCGCGTAAAAGTTTTCGCAAGTCTAGCAAATAGGCGCTTTTTGGACGCGAAAACAAAGATTTTGGATAAACTATGCCGCTAACTTTCAAAAGGATAAAGATGAACAAAACGGGCAAAAAAACCAAAATCTCGCTAGAGTCTAAAAAGGAGGCGGCGAAGGTTGGAATGATCGCCTCGCTTGGGATAGTTACGGCGACAAGTTTCATTATGCGAAATAGGTTAGCCGCGAAAGCGCATATAGGGCTTGGCGTGGCGCTGATCGGTTTTTCTATATGGCACCACTTTTTATATCAAAAACCAAAGAATCCGTAGATAATCGATTTTGACGCGAAAATTTCCGAACGCGATCTAACGGCGGCGATCGAACGCGCCGAGATCGTATGCGAAGCGGTTAATCTAGCGCGAACGCTCGTCAATACTATGCCCGAAGCGCTAACGCCCGTTGCGCTGGCGGACGAAACCGCGAAAGTAGCCAAAAATTACGGGATCGACTGCTC
>JAISRI010000141.1 GCA_031273735.1 Helicobacteraceae bacterium | reverse complement strand
CCCGCCCCCCCCCCCCCCCCCCCCCGCGCGCGGGTCTTAGGTTTGCGATCGCCAATATACGCTTAGCCCTCATTCTTTACCTTTCGTCGCCATAATTATACTCAAAACTTCTGACCTAGCGTAAATTCAAAATTAGAGATTGTATCTTCTGGTTTGTCGTCGATCGGAACCGCCCATATAAATTGCAAAGGCCCCATCGGCGAAATCCACTCTATCGCCGCGCCGTAGCTACTACGTTTCATATCTAGCTTTTTATCGCCGATCGCGCCGAAATCGTAGAAGGCGACAAAGCGCATATTCGCCTCTTCGACAAGCGGAATACTGAACTCTACGGAGTTGTTAAACGCGATAGCGCCGCCGATATAGCGCGGATCGCCGTTTTTGTCTCTAGCGACCTCGCCGTTCGCGTCTTTGCGATACGGCGCGACCGAGCCGCTTTGGTAACCGCGAAGCGATCGCGTCCCGCCCAAAAACAGACGCGATCCGATCGGATATTTTTTAATGTCGTCAATATCGGCGTCGACATATTGAAAACGGGCGCGGTAGCGAAAGATCAGATCGTAATCGATAAGCTCGTTAAAGCCGTAATAAAACGCGAGGCTTGTACTTGTTCTTGTATACTCTTCGTCCTTATCGAAGCCCGCAATCTCGACCGATTGAGAAATATCTACGCCGCTTCTAGGCACAAAATAATCGTCGGTGTTATCGAAACCTAAAAACGGCGTTAAAGAGAGCTTTGTCGTTCTGCCATTAACGTAAAAATCGTCGGGATCGTCGTATTCGTTTTTATTGTTCGTAGAGCTTCCCGTCAAACCTCCGCGCCAATTGCGCCCAAAGCGGCGGCTAACGGTGGCGCTACCGCCTTGCGTGTCGCGAATATATGTCGTCGCCTCGTAATGCGTGTCGTAAAGGCTAAAACTAAGCGAATAGGCGGAATCGCGCACGCGCGGATTTGTCAGCGAAACCTCGTATCTGCGCGTGCGCTTCGAGGTATCCACGCCCAACGAATAAGAAAAACCGCTTCCAAAAAGGTTGCGATCGTTGATCGACGCATTGACGATCACGCCGTCGTAGGTGCTATATCCGCCGCCAACCATCAAGCTACCCGTCGAGGTTTCTTTGACGACGACGATCAGATCCATTTCGCTTTCGCTAACGCGCCGCTCCTCGATCTCGACGCTTTCAAAGTAACCCAACCTTCTTATAGCCGCCTTTGATTCTCTTAGATCGACCAAATTATAAAGATCGCCCGGCGCCAAAAATACCTCGCGACGAATAACGCGATCGAGCGTGCGGTTGTTGCCGCTAACGATCACGTTGCGAATGCGGACAATCTGCCCGTAAGTTACGCGATAATCTACGGATACGAGACGCTTGCGCTCGTCTTTTCGTATGTCGGGACTAACGCGGGCAAAAGCGTAACCGTCCTGCGCCGCCGTTTCAAAGATTTTATCTACGTCGGATCTCATTTTTTCAATGTCGAAGCGGCGCATAGGTTGCAATTTCAGATCTTGGATTAAATACGTCAAATCAATTTTGCGATCGACTACGCCGATCGTTATCTTATCCACGTCGTAAGGATCGCCTTCGATCACCTCGTACTCGAGCGTGGCAAAGTAATCGTCGAAATCGGCTCTTAAAAACGGATCGCTAACCTCGACGTCCAAATAGCCTTTGGATAGATAAAAATCCCTTAGCCTCGAACTGTCGTATGGTAGCTCCAAGAGCCGCAAAACGCCGTTACTACGACCCGGAAACCACCCCATAAACTGCGCCTCTTTATTGGCGAGTTTCTTTTGCAAATCTTTCTTGTCGAAACTTTTCGCGCCGTTAAAGCGGGTTTGGGCGATCGTGATCTGGCTACCTTTGGCGTAGGTTACTTCCAGATAAACTTTGCTCTCCTCAAAAGACGGCTCGACTTCGACGAGCGTATCGTAATAACCTTCGCTTTGGGCTAGCGCGATTAGCCGTTTTTTCGCGGCTTCAATACGCCTTAAATCGTAGATTTCGCCCTTTTTGATCCCAAAAACGGGCATATACTTATCGTCGCGCTCGGTTTCGCTCATACCTTTGAAGGTAATCCGCGCGATAACGGGCTTTTCGACGAAGGTAAAGCGCAAAACGCCCGGCGAGGGCTCGTCGACTGAAATATCGGTAAAGTATTCTTGAGCAAAAAGCCTGCGGATCGCTTCGTTTAAGCGTTTTTCGTCGATATTCGCTCCCTCGCTAAAGCCGATAATCTCCGTCGCGGTCTGCGGCGATAGGCGCGCAAGTCCGTCAAAGCGGATCTGATTGTAGATTTTCGCGAACGATAAAACGGCAAAAGAGATAAACAGAACTATTACGCGCATCGCAATCCATACTTGTAGGTTAAAAAAACCGCGATTTTATCCAATACGCGATTAGAGCTTTTGCAAAACGCTTTTTAAACCGCCGATTAGCGGCTTTGGTCTGCGTATGGCGTTTGCCGATCCGCGTTTCGCGTCAGATTTTTGTTTTACTATAGGCTTGCTAAAATCCCGTTATAAGGAGCGCGTTTGAAACGACTAGGCGTTATTGGCGTGGGGTTAATGGGCGGATCGCTGGCTTTGGCTTCGCGAGAAAAAAGGCTCTTTGAATCGATTGCGGGCTATAGCAGAAGCGTTGAAAGCCTACAAACCGCGCTCGATCTAAAAATTATCGATCTGGCTTTAAGCCTCGAAGAGCTGATCGAATCGAGCGATCTGATCGCGCTCGCGGTTCCAGTAGAAACGATCGTCTCTATGTCGCCAAAGCTCGAAAGCGCCAAAAAAAGCGCGGTTTTCGTCGATCTTGGCAGCGCTAAAACGGCGATTGTGCGGGCGATTTTGCCGTCTATTCGCGCTCGTTTTGTGGCGGCGCACCCGATGTGCGGCACCGAATATAGCGGACCGAAGGCGGCGTTTAGCTCGCTTTATAACGATCGGATTGTCGTTCTGTGCGATACGGAAGCGAACGACGCGGACGCGCTAAACGAAGTCGAAGGACTTTTTAACGCGATTGGAATGAAAATTGTCAAGATGAAAGCGGTCGATCACGATCGCCACGCGGCGTTTATCAGTCATCTGCCGCACGCGATTAGCTACGCGCTGGCTAATTCGGTTTTAAGCCAAGAGGACAAAGAGAGCATTTTGGCGCTCGCCGCGGGCGGATTTCGGGATATGAGCAGGCTCGCTAAAAGCTCCGCCTCTATGTGGATCGACGTTTTCAAGCAAAATAAAAACGCGATTATCGCCGCGCTCGATCGCTTTAACAAGGAGTTAAAAAAAGGCGAAACGCTCTTAAAAAACGACGAATGGCAAGCGTTAAAAGAGTGGATGAAAGAGGCTAATACGCTCCATGAAATTTTTACGCAAAGCAAAAGCTGA
>JAISRI010000073.1 GCA_031273735.1 Helicobacteraceae bacterium | reverse complement strand
GACGAAGCGGAGATGTTTAGAACCTTCAATATGGGAGTAGGAATGATTTGGGTCGTCGATAAAAGTAACGCCGAATCGATCGCGAACGAAACCAAAGGATATATTATAGGCGATCTGCGCAAAGGCGATAGAAGGGTTGAGTTGGTTGATTAGGGATAAATGACGAGTTATGCGCGGATATATATTAAACGTCAAAAAAAGGCGCGACGAGGATTTGATCGTCTCGCTTTTAACCTCCGATCGCCTCTTTTCGCTATATCGCTTCTACGGCGCCAGGCATAGCCCGTTGCAGTTGGGCTATAAGATCGACTTTGCCTATGAAGGCGATCCGTTTTTTATGCCGCGCTTAAGAAGCGTTTCGCATCTTGGCTTCGATTGGCTTTTTGAGATAAAGAAAACGCGATATTGGCAGATGTTCGCCCAACTGCTTTACCGCCATCTAAGCGGCGCGGAGGAGATCGACGAGTTTTACTTTGCGCTTTTGGAGCGAGCGGCGCTGAAACTAAGCGTGGAAAACCCAAAGCGCGTTTTGATAGAGGCGGCGTGCGCTTTGTGGGAACGCGAAGGGCGGCTTCATAGCGATCTCAAATGCCTGATCTGCGAACGGCGTATAGACGACGAGTTTATCGCGCTAGCGCGTTGCTTAACGCCAGCGCATAGCAAATGCCTCTACAAAGAGGGCTTTGAGCGCGAAGCGCTAATCAGACTATTTCAGACCAACGAAGCAATCCTCTTCGACGACGACGCGATCGACCGTTTGTGGCGAATCGTCGAAGAGGGGCTATAAACCCGCGTTAATTTTTTGGCGCGGTGTCGGGCGTTTGCGCTTTGGCTTTTCTGATCGAATCGATATAGCGCGCCAACTCCAAAACCTCTTGATTGCTCAAGGCTACCGCTCTGCCCTTCATCGTGTTAGCCGTCGATCCGTGCGCATAAACGCCGTTTTGGTAGCTACTTAAGATCTCCATCGTCTTTTTTTCGTCCAACTCGGAGACGATCCCAGACTTGCCAAACGCGCTTTTGGAGGCGTCTTTGCCGTGGCAACCTGAACATCTAAGAACAAAAAGCTCCTCGCCATATTTGGCGTGCATATTGGCGATATAGACCGAAAGCGCGTCAATCTTATCCTGATCGAGTAGCGACGCTTGCGCTTCCATCGCGCCCGTCGTGCGCCCTAGCGCGTAGGCGCTAAGTTTAGAGGATATCTCCTTTTCGTTTAAACGCGAAATGTCCCTGTCTTTGCCCATCGGCTTTTCGTTGGCGTATCTGCCATGACACGGAATACACCTCTTGAAAAGCTCCTCGCCCGTCTTAAAACGTTCGTAATCGAGCGCGCTCAAACCTACGGCGCCGACCAAAACGCACGCTATAACGCTAGTTACTCGCTTCATTTACCGCCTTTCGTAACTTTATTTATAGCGGATTATATGCCTTAAATCCTAAACCTCGCGCAAAACTCTTGGCGATGGAGCGACTTTGCCGCCTTTTAGGCGAAAAAATCGCGGATTTTATCGTGAAAGACGACAAGCGATCTTACATCGTAACATTTTCGATCAGTTCGATAGAGGAGTTGCGCACAAGAAGCGCGTCGATTGAAAAAATGGCGTTCGAGCGGCGTTTTTGCAACCAGCTTTCGGCGGTTTTGACGACCTTTTTTAGCTTCGACTGGGTAATCGCGTAGATGGGATCAAAGTTTTCGCCGCTTTTAACCTCTATAAAATGGATTACGCCGTCTTTAATCGCGACTATATCGATTTCGCCAAACTTTTCCAAATAGTTGCGATCGACTATCTCAAACCCTTGCGCTTTTAGCCATCTTTGCGCGCGATCCTCGATCGCAAAACCTTTAGACCTGCTCAATTTTCGTCTCGATCGCCTTGAATCGCGGCGTTTGCGTAACGCTATCGCCGTCAGAGCCAAAAAGATAGTTTATGCGGCTTCGCGCGTGGTGAAAGCTACAAAAGATCGTCCCTTTGGCGATCGATTCGTCGGATTTGAAAACAAGCGGCGCGGACTCTCCGTAGCGGCTGATCAGTTTTATGCGCTTCGTCGGATCTAATCCCTTAGCGTCGATCGGCGAAAGCAGGAGAATATCGCGTTCGGCTCTAGCGTTTAGGCGCGGCGTTTCGCTCGTTTGCGCGGCGTTGTTATATTGGCTTGCCACGCGCCCCGTAATCAGATAAAAAATCGAGCTATCCGCCGAAGCGCATAGCGCCCCGCGTCGCCGATACGGCGCGAAATAAAACCGCGCTAGATTACCTTCCGCGCAAAAGCGCTCTTTATAAAGCCTTTCGCCTTTCCACTGCAAGCCTTGCGAAGCCTCTTCGTATCCGATCGCGCCGAACATAGCGGGCGCTTTACTTTGAACCTCGCGCCAGATCGCCTCGCTAGAATCTAGATCGCAATCAAACCCAAGCGCCGCCGTTAGCGCGGCGAAAAACTCCCAATCGTCCAGCTCCGCGCTTTTTACCAGCGGCTCGCTTAACCTAACGCGCCGCTCGGCGTTGATAAAAATCCCCCGTTTTTCATATGCGCTTTTTACGCCGATTACTATGTCGGCTCTTTGCGCCGCGCCGCTCATAAACAGCTCGCAAACGCAGAAAAAGTCCAGCCGATCTAGCGCCGATATAACTTTGTTAAGATCGGCGCTCGTTCGCGCTATATCTTCGCCCATATTAAACAGCGCGGTTATTTCGCCCGAAAGGATCGCGTCGAACATCTGCGGCGAGGTCAGCCCGATCTCCTTTGGCTGCGAATAGCCCGCGCCGTAATAGGGTAAAACGCCCATATCGCACGCGCCCTGAACGTTGTTTTGCCCCCGCAGCGGCATAACGCCCGCGCCGATCTTGCCGATATTGCCGCTCAAAAGCGCCAGATTGGCGATCGCGCTAACCGCGTCGCTTCCGTCGATATGCTCCGTAACGCCTAAACCCCAAATAAAAAGCGTTCTTTTACTCGCGATAATCCTCGATAGCTTGGGTATCTGCTCGGTTAGTTTTTCATAGAGCGCGACCTTATTAAAATCGATCGGTTTTTCGCTTAAAAGCGCGGCTTTATACTTTTTAAATCCGACCGTTCGCTTGGCGATAAACTCTAGATCGCATAGATCGTTCGCGATAATCTCGCGGGCGATCGCGTTTAATACGGCAAGGTTGCTTTCGGGCGGAACGATCGCTTCGAGATCGGCGTTGCGCCCGATCGCTACGCGCCTAACGTCGATCGTCGCTAAAAACGCGCCTTTTCGCGCCGCTTCTAGAATCTTCAGACCTACGATCGGGTGCGCTTCGGTCGTATTGGAGCCGATTACCACGATCGCTTCAGCTTGAAAAATATCCTCGAAAGGAACGCTTGCCGCGCCTTCGCCTAACGTTCGTTTTAGCCCGGCTAAACTCGGCGAATGACAGACTCTAGCGCAGTTATCGATATTGGGCGAGCCGATAATCTCGCGGGCGAACTTCTGAAAAAAATAGGCGCTTTCGCAGCTCGTCCGCGCTCCGCCGATAAAACCAAACGATTTAGCGCCTTTTTGCTCTAAAATACGGCGCGTTTTCCAAGCGGCAATCTCTATCGCAACGTCGATTGGCGAAGCGAAAAAATCGACGTCGATCGGCGTTAATAAAAAGAGTTTATTTTGCAACTCGATCGGCATAAGATCGCGATTACGATCTATAAACGCTTTTTTAATTCTTGCGCCGCTAACCCGCGAAGGCGAAGCGACAAAATCAAATCCGAAGCGCCCTTTAACGCACAATTTACCGCCGCTTACGACGCCGTTTGGATCCCCTTCGATCGATAGGATCGTATTGCCGAGAACTTGCGCTTTGATCTCGCAGCCCACGCCGCAATACGCGCAAACGTTCAAGCCTTCAAACCCCGTTCGATCACGCTTTTTAGATACGTTACGTAATTTGCGTCTTCGCACATTAGTTTTGACGGCGAATCGGAAAGTTTCGCTACGGGTCTTCCGTTGGCGCTAACCATCTTAAATACGATATTTAGCGCCGTTACGCCTACGTCGTTTGTGAGGTTTGTTCCGATTCCAAAAGCCACGTTCGCTTTGTCGTAAAACTCGCGATTGATTTCAAACGCTCTAGGAAAGTCCAGCGCGTCGCTAAAAACAAATGTTTTGGAGCGCGGATCGACGCGATATTTTTCATAGTGCGCAAGCGTTTTATAACCCCATTCGATCGGATCGCCGCTATCGTGTCGAACGCCGCTAAATAAGAGGCTAAAATATTTATCAAAATCGTGTTGCAAAAAGTAATCCGAACCTAAATTATCGCTTAAGGCTATGCCAAGATCGCCGCGATATTCGTCCGCCCACGTTTGCAACATAAAACGCTGGCTATTAGCTAGCGTTACCACGTCCAAAGCCTGCCCTAAACAGAGATATTCGTGCGCCAAAGTTCCCATTGGCGTAAGATCGTATTTTTTGGCGAAATAGAGGTTAGAAGTTCCCGTAAAAACCGAGCGATCGAAACTGTTAGAAAGCGTTGCGATAACCTCGTCCATCCAAGCGAAACTAAAACGGCGGCGAGAGCCAAAATCGCTAAACTTAAAAGGCTCTTTACATTTTTTGACGGCGTCGATCTTAGCGGATAGTCTTTTGCGTCCAATCGATAGATCGCCGTCTGTCGTATGCCTGAAATAAACTTCGCTAACGATCGCCAAAACAAAGATTTCGTACATTGAAACAAGCCAGATCGGACCTTCGGCTATGATCGAAAGTTTGCCTTCGCTTAGATCGACGCGAATATAATCGCCGTTTAATCGAAAGAGGCGCAAAAACTCCAAATATCCTTTCGCGTCTTTCATATAGTAGAGCGAACCGATAAAATCGACCTCGTCGCTTTCAAATCGCAAATGATCGAGAGCCGCGATCTCCTCTTTGATCTCTTCAAACATCGCCTTTGTAAAGACGATCGCGCCGTTTCTACATCGAAACTCGTAACGCGCCGTCGCGTTTGAAAAGCGGTGAAAATAGACCCTTTGCATAGTAACTTTATAAAGGTCTTGATCGAGCAGGCTTTTTATGATCGCCATCTTATTTTCCTTTTAGAACTTCGGCGATCGTAGCGGTCGAGCCTCCCGCGTTTTTTAACGCCCTTATCGCTCTTTTCGCGCCCTCGTTTGTAACTCCCGCGCAAGCGTCGGTTATAACTCTAATTCTATTGCCGAGTTTTAGCGCGTCGATCGCGGAATTATAAACGCAAACGTCGGTTGCTATTCCCGCGAAATCTAAATCGTATCCGCCGTTAAAGAGCCGTTCCAAACCCGTGCGCGTAATTTTGTCGTTTTCTACAAACGCCGAGTAGCTGTCTATCTTTGGATTCGCGCCTTTGCGAACGATAAAGTTAAATCTGAAAGTTTCCAGCGCGGGATAAAACTCCGCGCCCCAACTTTCGGCTACGCAGTGATCAGTCCATAACGTCTGCGCTCCGTAATTAAGCGCAATCGTTTCAAAAGGTTTTTTGCCCTTATGAACGCTTGCGAACGATATGTGATTCGAAGGGTGCCAATCTTGCGTGGCTACTATCAGATCGTATTCGCCGCTTGCCATCAACTTATTAACGTCTTTGGCGACATTTTCGCCCCCCGCGCAATAAAGCGAGCCTTTCGGATCGGCAAAGTCGTTTTGAACGTCGATAACGATTAAACTGCGGCTCACGATTCAATCCTTAACATAACGGGAGGCGATTTGACGAAACCAAGCGCGTTAATATCGCGCAACGCCTCGATCAGATCGGTTTCTTGCGCTTTATGCGTTGATAAAAGCAGGTTCGCCCACTCCTTTTTGACGCGCTTTTTGCGTTGCAAAACGGTTTCGATCGATATGTCGTTTCTAGCGAGAATCGCCGCAATCTGCGCCAATACGCCCGCCACGTCCTCGACAAGAACGCGGATATAGTATTTGCTTTCGATCTCGTTCTTTTTGGCTACGCTCAATTTGCCTTCGTTTGGTCGCCCAAAACCTAGCATAGGCGACTTTTCGCCGCGAGCGATCGCAATCAGATCGGCGATCACCGAGCTTGCCGTCGCCGCTCCGCCCGCGCCCGCGCCGTAGTAGAAGGTTTCGCCCGCCATATCGCCGAGAAGCGAAACGCCGTTCATCACCCCGTCTACTTTGGCGATAATATCCTTGCGCGAAATAAAGGCGGGATGGACGCGAAGGCTCACCTTGTCGCCCTGTTTTTTGGCGATCGCAAGGCTTTTGATCGTATAGCCGAACTCCTCCGCAAAGGCGATGTCCTCGTCGGTTAGATGTCCGATCCCTTCGATAAGTATATCTTCGGGTTTCGCGTCGATTCCGTAGGCGAGGCTGGCGAGAATAAGCAGTTTATGAGCCGCGTCAAACCCGCCTACGTCAAAGCTAGGATCGGCTTCCGCGTAGCCTAGCGCTTGCGCCTCTTTAAGCGCTTGATCGAAACTGACGCGCTTTTCAAACATTCGCGTAAGCATATAGTTGCAGGTGCCGTTGATCACGCCGCGAATACTCTCGATATGATTCGCGCCAAGCCCATCGCGTAAAGCGCGAACGATCGGAATACCGCCCGCCACGCTCGCCTCGTAGGCGAAAGGAACGCCTTGCGCAAGCTCCTCGAGCTCGTAACGGCGATACGCCAAAAGCGCCTTATTCGCCGTAACGACCGCCTTTTTGTTTTTCAGAGCCGCTCGGACGGCTTCAAAGGCTTGATCCACGCCGCCCATCAACTCTACGACAATATCGATCTGAGGATCTTCTACGACTTCTCGATAATCGGCTACAAGCGGAAAGTTAAACTCTGGACGCTTGCGGCTTAGATTTTTGACCACCCCTTTAACGACGCGCAACTCTTTTCCCGCCCGCGCCGTTATGATCTCTTTGTTTTTTTCTAAAATGTCCGCTACGGCGGCGCCCACCGTGCCGACCCCAATCAAAGCGATTTTTAACATCTACCCGCCTTTAGAACTATTCGCGGATTGTAGCAAAGAGAAAATATCCGCCAAAATCAAAGACGCGCTTTAACCCCCCCCCCCCCCCAATTCCCGCCGCGAAAAACATAACGGGAAAACGCGCCAAACGCATTTTAGACGTTTATAATTTTGCGCTCCGTTTTATGTTTTTCGTCCGTTTCCAGCGTTAAAGCGTTCGCTTTCTTTGCCGCTTCGATCCCTTTGCGCCAAAGTTGATGGCGCTCCAAAACATACCGCGCGGAGACTTTGCCGCTAAACATCGCGCTTAGCAATTTGCGATTAGGCTTAAATAAAAACGCCGCCAGATGAGCCGCAACGCCAAAAATAATCAGGATCGTTCCAAGATTGTGCAGTTGCGCCGTCCAAAAATGCGCCGTATCGGATATGTTCCAACCCGCTACGTTCTTAGCCATTTTTATCAGCCCCGTTACGATTAGTAGCCCTAACGCAAAAGCGATAAAACCGTAAGCCAATCTTTGCTCTGGTAGATACTTATCGCTAGGCGGTTCCTCTTTGCGGCGAATCATCGCCCAAATAAGCAAAACCGACGCTTTAAGATCGCCCCTTTTGGGCGCTATATCAAACTCGCGACGCAAGCTATGAACGGCGATATGATAAACGCTTGCGGCAAGCAAGATAATTGCGAAAAAGTAATGAAGCCAAAGCGTAACGATATAATTTGCCGTCCAACCTAGCGCGGGCAAATCCGAAAGCATATATCGTTTATAGGCGGGTAGCTGCCCGATTCCGCTAAAAATTAACCCGAAAACGCTAATGGCGATCGCCCAATGCGTTACGCGGTTTGACAAACTCTGCCTTTCAATCATCTTTGCCTCCTTTATAGACCGAAATCGCCGCCGCAGTAAGCGCCGCGACGGGAGCGATCAAAGCCGCCGCGAACAAGCCGTTTGCGTTACCGAGCGGATTTGCTACTCCAACGGGTATTTGCGGACGACCGGGCGCTTTATCTTCGCCCTTTTTTGCCGCGATCGCTTTGTCGATTCGCTCAAAGGGGATTTTTGAAACGTAAAAGGTCGCCGTTCCTCCCGCCTCGTTATCGCCGTAAAGATAACCGCCAAGCGCTTTTGCTCTGCGTCGCGCCTCGTTTCTCATAACCTCTTTTTCGCCAAAAATAATCGCCTTTTTAGGGCATTTTTCCGCGCAAGCGGGCGTTTTATCTTTCGCAAGATAATCGGCGCAGAGATCGCACTTAAACATTACGCCGCCGCCCATCAGTTTTGGCGCGACTTTCGTATAGATTCCTACCCCCGCTTGACGCTGCGGAATATGCCAAGGACAAACGTCGCGGCATTTGCTGCCTCCCATACAAAAATCCGCGTCGATACTTACCGCCCCCTCTTTGGATTTTCCAATCACTCCAAAAGGGCATAACTTTTGACAGGCGGGATCGTCGCAGTGCATACAACGGCGCGGCAGAAAAACTTTTTGCCCTTCGATCTCTACGCTCTCTACATACGTCCAATTATATGGAGTTAAACGAGTCGTAACGCCGCGTTTATTCGACCAATCCTCGCGCTTCTTTTGCGGAAAATAGTCGATCAGATATTTCGGATCGGGCTGCGGAAACTTATCCGCGTTTTTTTCGCGGCACGCCGCGACGCACGCGGGCGTTTGCCGATCGGCGCAACCGTCGCAAAGAGTTAAATCTATAATCGATCCGATCTTGCTTTGATCGTCTTGTTTATCCGCCGCTTTGATCTTGGCGAGCGCAAGCGCCGCGCCTGCGCCCAATACCGCCGCCGTTTTGAAAAAACGCCGCCTGTTCATCTCATATCTCGCAAGAATGGCAACAAGAGCTTTTTTTGGCGCTCGCGCAACAAGATTCCTTGTTTGTTGAACGCTTGAATAACGAATAGATCGGGCATATTCCGATCGCTCCCGTAACGATTAAAACAACGCCGATCGCCGCTAATACCCACGATAGGTAAGGACCAAACGCGCTTAATAGCGTCGTTACTCCAAGCGCTAAGCCTAATACGATTCGCGCTACGCGATCGATTATATGTTGATTTCTTTTCATCTTTTATCCTTTTTTTAGTATTTGTAACGGATATAAAATCTAAGATCGCTCGCCCTTTCGACAAGGTTAGATTGATTCGCGATCTTTTGCGGAGTTCCGTCCTCTCCGAAAAAGCTATTGCTACCCGCGTAATCGTAGTCGATCAACGTATATCGCGCCTGAAAACTTAACGCTTGGGCGATGGGCTGATCGTAATAGATCTCGTAAGCGTTTCCGCGAGCCGCAAGTTTTGATCCGATAGCGGTATCTTCGGCGTAGGTAAAACTGCGCCAATATCTATCGCCGCGATTAAACTCGATTCCAATCGCGCCCTCTTTAGACCAAAACGCGGGAAACTGCGCTCCGACATAGTAGCTTTGCCCGATTTTGCTATCGGAGCTACCTAACATTTTTCTATCGCTTCTCGGATCGGTTTGCGTAATTGAATAGCCCGCAAAAAGTTTGGTTCTATCCAAAAAATCGCTGATAAACTCGCCGATTCCCTCTTGAACGTATAAAACGCTGGCGGCGTTGATCGCGCCGAAATTGCTAAAGCCGTTTTTGGGCGTTCCGCTATTGTCAAACTCTACGCCAATCAGATTGGTTGCGCGAATAAATTGCGTAACGACGCGATAGCGCCCGTCGTAATATGGTTGAAAGATCAAACCCGCCATATCGATATTTGAACTATGCGTCGCGCTTTCGTCGATCGCGTAATCCGCGCCGTCTTGACTGAAGCGCGGCGTTGCGTTTGTTAAACCGCGTCCTAAGCACAACTTTGCATACATTCCCGCAACGCCGCTTACCTTATCTAACGAGAGTTGAAAACTAGCGCCGTCAAACTCCGCATTGACCATTTGGCTTAAAGGAGATTGCGGCGCGTCGCTCTCTCTAAAATTAAGCGGTAATCCGACTGTGGAGGGTCGTCTGCCAATACTAAAATTAAAGGGCAGATTTTCGCTAATTTTTCCGCTATAGATAAAAAAGGCTTGTCGAACTCGCAATTTATCGTCCGCCATAGTTTCGCTTGAAACCCAATCGAAACTATCAAAGCCAGATCCGCGTTGCGAATGGTTTACGCTATCGCCGTAGATTTTGTTGTAGGCAAGCCGTCCAAAAAAGCTAAGATCGCTATGCGGTTGATACCTGATATTTAGCCATAACCGATTGCTAAACAGATCGGGATTTTTGGCGGTTTTCCCGTCCGCAAACTCGTAACGAACGCTATCGATCGACGATCGCAGATCTACGCCAAATTTTAGATTGTCCCCCGCTACGTTTTTGCGAACCTCGTTTAATTCGCCGCGCAGTTTCGCAACCTCGCTTTTTAACGTCTCGAACTCCGCGTCGCTCGCGGCGAACAAAGCGCCCGCCGTTAGCGCGGATATAACGATTTTTTTCATCTAAACCTCTTTCTTTCTAAACTTCTTAACGATCAGATTTGGCAAACGAAACAATCCGATCGATAGATAAAAAATCGCGCTCCATATAAACGGATGTAGCGGCGAAACGTTTGCGCTATTCATTAGCCGATCTAGCCGCGCAAAAGGTTGGCTTAAGAGATCGTTATGCCAAAGAAGCGCAAGCGCAAATAAGATCGCAAAAAAGATCGCCGCCTCTTTAATCGCCGTTTTTGCTATGCCCTTCATAATTAAGCCCAAGCGTTTGCGCGTAGCATAGCCGTATATATAGGCTTAAGCATATGGACTTTCAGCAGCCACCACATCCATCTCTCCTGCGTAGGATCAAGCGGCGCGGTAGGCATAAGCGTGTCCGATCCGTCCGCGCCCCTATAGCCAAACTCCAACATCATCACGCTTCCGTAGTTCGTTATTAACGGGCAGACCGTGTAGCCGTTATATTTTTGGCTAGGCGCTTTGCCTTGCATTACGTCGACTAGGTTTTGCGCGACGATCGGATACTGTTTGCGCGCGCTTCCGCCCGTTTTGCCAAACGGCGTGGCGACAATATCCCCTACGCCGAAGATTTCGGGATAGGTTTCGTTTTGCAAGGTTTCGATATTGACCTTCAAAAATCCCGTAGGATTGGCGAGTTTGGGATTTTTCGCCACGATCGACGCGCCCGATTGGTTGGGAACGATATGGATAAAGTCGTATGGTTTTGTAACAAGCTCGCTTTTTTCTACCTCTACGCCCAAATCGTCGTCCATTACCAATTTTGGAACGGCGAAGGTCGCTTCGCGGTTTTTCGCGTCGATCTTGACGAGTTTATGTTTGAACTCGCTTGACATCTCCCGTTTGGAGTAGAGCTTTTCGATCGCGTCCGCGTAAGGTTTCACGCCAAACCACGCGCCGCCCGTCATCATCTGCGTAAACTCCGCGTTGTCGCGCTTGCCGTTTCTTTTAATATAGTCCTGCGCTAGAAAAGCGATCTTTTTGGGCGCTCCTCCGCACTTAATCGGCGTGGCGGTTTCGCAAAAAAGCGCGTTTATTTTGCGCTCTTTGCTCCTCTTTGCCAGCTCTTGAAACTGATCCCACGCGGCGATCGCGCTCTCGTAAGCGTAGATCGAAGCTATACCGTCTTTGCCCAACATCGAGCGATCAAGCCCTTCGATCGCGCCGTAGTCGAGATCGATCCCCGCCGCAATTACCAAAAAGTCGTAGTCGATCGTTTCGCCGCCGCTTGTCATTACCTTTTTCGCGTCGGGATCAATTGCGATCACCTTTTGTTTGATCCATTTCGCGCCTTTTGGAACGTAGTCGGCGTTGTTTATCTTGGGATAATCCGCGCTAACTACGCCGCCCGCAATCAAGCTAAAGGCGGGTTGGTAGAGATGAACATTCGTATCGTCGATAATCGTAATATCGGGGTTTTCTAGCAGATCGCATAGCTTTGCCGCCGTCGATATGCCAGCCGCGCCCGCGCCGATAACGACGATCCTGCCTTTTGCGCTTATGCGCGCCGCTTTCGCCTCGATCGCCCCGCCTCCAATCGCTGGATTTAGCGCGTAAGTCGCGCCGACGATCGCCGCGAACTTCAGCGCGTCGCGCCTTGAAATCGCGCCGTTTTGCGTCGTTACCTTGTCCATATTCGCTTCCTTTCTTATAGATTACAAAGCGTTTTATATCAGTTTTTTTCTTTAAGTATTCTTAAAAAGTTATAGATATAGCGAAAAAACTTGCATAAAATAATAAAATTGTAATATAATTTACGTCTTAAAACCAAGAGGAGGACGGAATGAAGAAGTTGATTTTAGGGTTGGCGGCTCTCGTTTTCGCGGCGCAGTCGCTTTTCGCGGCGCAGTCGCTTTTCGCGGACGCGGCGGCGGATACGGGGCAGAGGATTTACCTCAAAGCGCTAAGCGAACAAACGGGGCTAAACGGCGCGGATTTCGCCGCGCAACATACGATCGAGGAGTGGAAAAAGCTCTTTGAAGACGGCGGCAAAGGCTTTATCGACGAGATCGGCGCGAAGTTTCCCAAAACGCGGGAGTATTTAAATGGCGAATCGTTCGCCAAACATTTACCGTATCTTGGCGCGTTTATGATCGAATACGCCAAATATAGCGGCAACTTCCCCAGTTGCAACTAACGAGCCGCGCCGCGGGGGCGCTCGCCCTTGTGGCGCCTCGTTTACATTGAGTTTAAAAAACGAAATAATAATTCGATCGTTGCAGGGCGCATTTTTAGGCTCGGTTTAATAATAATTTAAGGATTAGCCGTGCTATAATCAGCGCTCTTCATTAGTGTAACGACCATTACGCTAAATTTTCGTAATTGTAAAGGAAAGCTCAGATGGACAAACAGATAGGTAGGATTGCCGTTGCGGTTTTTGCCGCTATAGCGTTGATCGGCTGCAAAAACGGCGAAACCGAACAGGCGCCGCCGCAGATTCAAGCGATCCCCGTTAGCGTATTTACCGCAAAAGTAACGGACGTTCCAATCGCGCTCGAATACCCCGCGAAACTGCATAGTTCGGGATTTGTCGAGGTTCGCGCAAAAGTAGGCGGGACGCTTTTGAAGCGCGAATACGTCGAGGGGACGCAAGTCAAAGAAGGGTCGACTCTTTTTGTAATCGATCCCGCAAAATACGAGGCGACAAAAGACGCGGCACAGGCGGCGTTTAACCAAGCCGAACGCGAATACAAGCGAACGCAAAAGCTATTTTCCAACGCCGCGGTTAGCGAACGCGAACGCGACGCGGCTTTAGCGGCGTACGAATCGACGAAAGCGGCGTTAGCAAACGCCGTCATAGACCTCGATTACGCCAAAGTTAAAGCGCCGATTAGCGGCTTTGTAGGGCAGAAAGCTCTCGACGTAGGCAACCTAATTTCCGCCGGAACGCTTCTAACCACGATTACGCAAACCGATCCTCTCTACGCGGAATTCGCCTTTAGCGGAATGGAAAGACTGCGCGAAGGCTACGCGCTAGAAAAAGGAACATGGACGGATCCCTCCATAAACGTGGCGCTTAAAAGCGAAAGCGGCGCGTTATATACGGAAAACGGCAAAATTGACTTTATCGACGCGGCGATCGATAATCAAAGCGGGAGCGTCAAAGCGCGCGCCGTGATTCCAAATCCTCGAGGAACGTTGTTGCCCGGTCAATTCGCGCGGGTAAGGCTTACGGGGATTATCAAAAAGAACGCGGTGAGTATTCCGCAAGAAGTCCTGATGCAAGGACCGCAAGGATCGTTTGTCTATGTGGTTAAAGACGGCAAAGCGGCGGCGCAAAGCGTAACGCTCGAACAGTCGGCGGGAGATAACTTTATTCTCAGCGACGGCTTGAAAGACGGCGATCTTATTATTGCGAATAATTTAACCAAAATCCGTCCCGGCGCGCCCGTCGCTCCAATTTCGCAGACGAACCAATAGGGCGACGGTATGTTTTCTAAATTCTTTATCAACCGCCCGATATTCTCTACGGTTATTTCGCTTATCATCATTATCGCGGGCGTGATCGCTATGCGCGGATTGCCCGTCGAGGAATATCCGCAGG
>JAISRI010000018.1 GCA_031273735.1 Helicobacteraceae bacterium | reverse complement strand
AGCTTTAGAATCTGTTTGAACTTACGCTCAGATATGTGCGTTCTTCTTAAATACTTGTTTTTCATGGTCATATCCTAGCTTCAATAGGATTAGAGGATACCTAAAGTAGGATTGACCCTTCTTTAATAAGCCGATCTCGTTTAGATATTCCGTAGCGTTTTTCGCGGCGATCTCGGCGGCTTGCCGCGCTTGTCTAAGCGTTTTATGAAAAATCGGGAAAAATCTGCGCGGAATATAGTTTAGATCGATTAGCAAGCGGTTTCTATCGTAATTCGCCGAGATCGACTCTATTTCGGGATCGTTTTTGAAATAGGCGCGAAAAGACTCTGCGCTAGAAATGTCGATCTGCTCCAACCTAGCGTCGGTAAGTCGCCGCTTGCCCGCGCTTTCGATCAGTTTTTCGCCGTCAAAGTAAATGCTAGGCACGCTATCGGAACTATCGCCGCGCAAAAGTTGCGCCTTAAAAGCCTTCGGATCGTATTGCAAGAAAGCGTGTTTGCCCGTGCTCCATTGGCTGATATTGGGCGATCGCAATAGCTGCGTCAGGTCTTTATCGGAGCTTATAATCAGGTGCGCTCCTCTTCTCGACGCGTAAAAACGGCAGGCAAGCGCAATCAGATCGTCGGCTTCGAGCGCGTCGATCGACATAATCGCGTAAGGTAGATTTATTCTGATTTCTTTAGCGATCGTATCTTGTAAATTATGCAGTTTATCCCAATCTATATCGTCCGTAAGCCGTCTTTCGGCGCGTTTTTTCTTGTAGCCCGCAAACTCTTCGCACCGCCAGTATTTACCCGAATCGGCGAATATATAGACCTTGCCGTATCTTTTGAAACGTTTATTTAGCGCGAAAAGACGGGAGAGAAACGCGATTTTTAAGCTCCGCTCCGAATAGATTTGTCCGCGTTTTCGCAAAGCGAACGCGCACTGAATAAAGAGGGAGCTATAATCTAGCAGTAGCATTTTAAGGTTTTCCTTCAAGCAAAATTAAAAATTATAGTAATCATATCGCAATGCAAATTGATTTTTAACGACGACAAATCTATATTTTTTGCTATTATGAACGTCAAAATATATGGTTTCGAGGGGGCGACGTGTCGGACGGCGGCGGAATGGAGCAGGTGCGCGATCTTTTGTTTGGCGCGCAGGTAAAGCAGATCGAGGATCGTATCGAGCGTCAAGAGGAGCTTTTGGCGGCGCGTATCGAGAGTTTGGCGAACGAAACTCGCGCAAGGTGCGATCTTTTCGAGGCGGCGCTTAAAGAAAACGCGCAAGCGGAGGCGACGAAACGCGGCGAGACAAACGATCGGATCGAAGAGAGAATAGCGCGGCTAAGAGCCGAACTTGATTCCAGCGCGAAGGCGTTAAACGCCGCTCTTTTGAAAGCCGAAAGCGGCTTAAACGCGCTAATCGCGGATTCCAACGAGCGGTTATTTGGCGCGATTAGCGATCGGCATAGCGAGGCTTTAAGAACGATCGAGGATCTATCGGCGGCGTTAAAAGCCGAACTCGTATCTAAAGAGTCCCTCTCAAAACTTTTTGGCGATCTAGCGCAAAACGTCGGCGGCTAAAAGGGTTATGGAAACCAACGAGCCTACGCTAGACGAAAGGATTGTTAAAGAGGAGAAAGAGCGCAAACAAAGCTGGCGCGATTTGCCGCCGCTAAACGACGATCCAGAGCTTGAAGAGTTGCGCCTGAAACTATTTCGGCGCGAGCTTTTCATTATCAACAAACTTAAACAGATGTTTGACGGCGGAAGTTTAAGCGCAAACGAGATGATGAAAATTATCTCCGATTCTATCGTCGCCAGAGCGGGCAAAGACGAGCGGTTTTTATACGCTATGTCGCCTATGGTCGAGAAAATCGTAGCCAAATCTATGAAAACGCGCCAGCAGGAGTTTGTCGATCTACTTTTTCCGTTGATGGGTCCCTCGATTCGAAGGTCGATCGGCGAAAATCTGCGAACTATGCTTAACAGCTTTTCGCAGAGCCTTGAAAACTCGCTCTCTTGGCGCGGGCTTCGTTGGCGGCTGGAGGCTTGGCGGACGGGCAAAAGTTTTAGCGACGTCGTTTTGTTGCATACGATCGTCTATCGCGTAGAGGAGATATTTTTCGTGCATTGCGAAACGGGAATGGCGCTTTCGCGTTTGGCTAGGGTTGGCGCGGAGAATCAAGACGCGAATATGGTCGGAGCGATGTTATCGGCGATCAACGATTTCGCGCGGGATTGCTTTGGCGTGGGCGCTAGCGACAACCTAGAAACGCTTCATATCGGCGACTATACGATCGTGATCGAAAAGCGCGAAAAAGCCTATCTTGCCTGCCTTGCGCGAGGAACGCCGCCGGAGGATTTGCGGCTTCGCGTCCGCGACGCGCTCGATCGGCTTTTGTCCGAATACGACGATCAGTTATCGGAGTTTAACGGCGATCCAACGCCTTTTCAACACGCCTTTACCTATTTAGAACCGCTTTTAGAGGAGCGCTACGTCGAAGAGCATAAACGCTTTCCGACGTGGGGTAGGGCGATCGCAATCGCGATTTTGCTTCTTATTTGCGCGACGCTCGGCTTTTCATATTGGCGGTATTTGCAACGCGAACGCAATCTTGACGCGGCGCGGATCGCGCTAAACGCGGAACCGGGCATTTTGGCGCTTGGTCGCGGCGATACAAAAAACGGCAGAACGCGCTTTACGCTCTTGCGCGACGAATATTCGCGGACGCTTGAGGAGACGCTCGCGGGCAATCCTATGGCGGCGTATATCGATCCCGTCTATACCTCCTTTATCTCTCTAGAACCGCAGATCGTCGAACGGCGCGTAAAGGCGCTGGTCAAGCCTCCCGAAGGAAGCAAGGTAACGATAGATTTCGACGGCAGAACCGTCGCGCTTAAAGGCGAGGCGCCGCTATGGTGGATATCTTCGATTAAAAACGTTTTGGAGCATACGCACGGAGTCGCTTCGGTCGATACGAGCGAGCTAAAAGATCCAAATATGGCGCAGATCGTCGCGCTTGTCTCAGAGATCGAGAAGATCGAAGTGGAGTTTCCGATCGGTAAAGCCGATCCGATAGACGCGGACAGGTCTAAACTGCAAAAAGCGGCGGATATGCTAATCGAGCTTGAAGGCGCGGCGGCGAAAGCGGGCTTGATTCCAAGTCTGACGATCTACGGACACGCCGATCGCACGGGTGCGGCTAAACAAAATTACGAGGTTAGCCAAGCTAGAGCGCGAACCCTTGCCGCTATGCTCTACGAAAGAGGGAGCAATATCCAGATCGAGACGTTCGGACTGGGCGCGGATTATTCAAAAACCGCACAGGGCAAACCCGATCAGGCAAGCAGACGCATAGAGTTGCGCGTGCGTTTGTTACAATCTACCAATATCAATTACTAAAGCGGCGCAAAGGGATATATTTGTATGGTGTGTAAAAAGATATGCGTGCTTGGCTCGTCGGCGGCGGGCAAAACCTCGTTGGTTAATCGATACGTTCATTCGATATTCGACGATCGCTATCTATCGACGATCGGCGTTAAGATCAGTAAAAAAGAGCTTTCCGACGTTACGCTTGTTATATGGGATATAGAGGGTAAAGATATATATACAAACATCAATCTTTCGTATTTGCGCGGAGCGGCGGGCTATTTCGTCGTAGCCGACGGATCGAGAATAGAGACGCTAAACGAAGCGATGGTTATTCGCCAATCGGCAATCGAGGTTTTGGGCGCAAGCTCGCCGTGCTATCTTTTGTTAAACAAGCGCGATTTGGTTCATAAATGGGAGATCGCGCAGGAGACGATCGACGATATTAAAAAATTGGGCGTCAAAATCTTTACGACGAGCGCCAAAACGGGACGCTCGGTAGACGAGGCTTTTGAAACGCTCGCTAAAGAGACGCTGAAGCAATGAACGACGACTTAAAACTTGCGTTTGACGTTCTTAACAAACTAAATATCGCCGTTTTGGAGCGCGTCGAGCCTATGCGTTATCGTTTTGCGGGCGAAGCGCCGCCGTTTTATAACTCTCTTTTTCCGCCCTCCGAAACGGGCGTTTGCGACCAGCCTTGGGAATATTCGCCGATGTTGGAGATATTTATCGCCGACGCGGAGCTTTTTTTCGAGCGCGAAACGGACGGGATTCTTAGCGCAGGCGTTTGGCAAGAGGACGGCGCGATCGACGGCGATTGCGCGCTGACCGCTGACGCTATGTTTATAAACGGCAAACGGGCGATCGTCATTAGGCTTTTGGAGCAGGATTTTCGCGATCGCTTCGCCATATTAAACGACGCGAGGCGGCAACTTTTGCAAACGCGCGAGATGTCCAAAAATCTTAACGTTTATAGAGAAAAGTCGCGCTTGGACGGATTGACGGGGCTGATCAACAGGACGACCTTTATCGAGTTTCTAACTAACGCGATCGAGCAGAGCGACGCTAGACAAACCAATCTTTCGCTGATTATGTTCGATATTGACAACTTCAAAAAGTTTAACGACGATTATGGACATCTAGCGGGCGACGAGGTCTTGCGCAAGGTCGGCGCGTTTTTGCGGTCGCATTGCAGAAGCGACGACGCGGCGGCGCGATACGGCGGCGAGGAGTTTTGCGTGATCGCGCAGCGCGTCGCAAAAGAGGAAACGATAAAGATCGGGCAAAAGATATGCGACGGAATTCGCGCTATAAATAACGATCCTCTGCCTCCGATCACCGTTAGCGTCGGCTGCGCGACGTATAAGCGCGGCGAAAGCGCGGAATCGTTAATCAGCCGCGCCGATTTAGCTCTTTTCGACGTTAAACGCTCGACTAAAAACGCCGTCGCTTTCAGATAAAAGCCGCAATCATATCGGTAAAGGGCGATCGACAAGTTTTTTGAAGCGTTATATTCGCTATACAGATCGCCTTTGTTCGTTATTTTTTCAAAGAGTTACGGTATCGTTGTTGCATTCGCCTACGCTTAAGTTTTTGGCGAGATCAAATAACCTTTTTTGCTTTACGTCGTTGTCGGCGCCTCCCATTACCTCCTCAAGGTCGCTAAACGCCTTATTTAGCTCCGCCTTTTCTAAGTCGGACAATCCTTCGTATAGCTTATTTAGCTCCTCTTCGCTCATATTACCTCTCCTTCGTATTCGATAAACGCTTTTTTAGCCTTTATTAATGTTGTGTAACACCACCTACCGCCCAAAGAAACCTCAAAAGCCTCTTTGAAATCCTTAAGAATCTCCTCTTTATGCTCTTTTAGCTCTTCTGGAAAGTTGATTGGAATAGGGATTTTCTCCATATCGGTATCGGTATACGTATGGAACCTAGTTTTTTCCGTAGTAACGATATCTAAAATTTTTATGGCTCAAGACAATATTATGCGCATTCTAAGCCAATCCAAGCTAGGATATGACTTATGTTGAATAAGTATTTAAGTGGCGCTCGCCTATCTGAACGTAAGTTTAAAGAGACATTAAAACTTGGTTCAATCCTACCTTAGGTTATCCTCTAATCCTAGCTCTGCTTGGCTTATGAATTAGCTAAATTAGTCTTGACCTAAGACGAATTGAAGTTAGGCGTTTGTTTGCAAACCTTTTTAAGCGCAAACGTTACTCGATCGCAATCAATAAACGCGCGAGGCGGCAAAAAAACCTAAAAAGTGGTGGCTCCGGGCAGAATCGAACTGCCGACACGCAGATTTTCAGTCTGCTGCTCTACCAACTGAGCTACAGAGCCGTTTGGCGAAAGAAAACGCGAATTATATCCGAAAGACCTTAATCGCGCGATCGGCATAAGAGCATTTTTTTGGGTTTTAGAGACTATAATGCGCTAATTCATAATTTAAGCGAAGAGAGTATGCCGCGCTACATCGACGACAAACATAGCGAACGCCGCGAACTAGAACCGTCCCAAATGCTTGAGATGATCTTTGAATACGTCGCGCTCATATCCAAAGAAAAAGAGATCGATCGCATTTTGGCGTTGATGGCGGACTTCGGGCGCGAGCTTGTCTGCGCCGATCGTTGTTCGATATGGCTACTTAACGAAGATAAAACAAAGCTATGGACAAAAGTCGCGCACGGTATTCCTTCGATCTCCATTCCTAGCGACAGCGGCATCGCGGGACACGCGATCTCTAGCGGCGCGCCAATCGTCATAAACGACGCTTACGCCGACGAGCGATTTAATCCCGACGTGGATATTCAAACGGATTACGTTACGCGCAATATCATCGCTTTGCCGGTCTATGACGGCGAAGGCAGGATTATTGGCGTTTATCAGGCGATCAATAAGATGAGCAAAGAGGCGGTCTTTAGCGACGTCGATCTAGGGCGGCTCAAGCTGGCGGCAAGCTATTCTGGCGCGACGCTTGAAACCGCGATAGCGCAAAAAGAGATCGAAGATACGCAAAAAGACGTCATCTTCACAATGGGCGAGGCGGGCGAAACGCGCTCCAAAGAGACGGGAAACCACGTTAAACGAGTGGCGGAATACTCGTATGTTTTGGCGCTATCCTTTGGACTGGACAAAAGAGAAGCCGAACTTTTGCGTATGGCAAGCCCAATGCACGACATAGGCAAGATCGCTATTCCCGACGCGGTCTTAAAAAAACCGGGCAAACTTGACGAAGCGGAGTTTGAAATTATGAAAACGCACGCGGCGACGGGTTATCAAATCCTGAAAAACTCCAGCCGTCGTATCTTAAAAGCCGCCGCGATTGTCTCCTACGAGCATCACGAAAAGTATAACGGCAAGGGATACCCGCGCGGCTTAAAAGGCGAAGATATTCATATATTTGGACGGATCACGGCGGTTGCGGACGTTTTTGACGCGCTGGGTAGCGATCGCGTATATAAAAAAGCGTGGGAATTAGAAAAAATTCTCGCCCTATTTAAAGAAGAAAGAGGCGAGCATTTCGACCCAAAACTGATCGACGCCTTTTTTAGCTCTCTCGACGAGATATTATCGATTCGCAATCAATTTTCCGACGACGACAATCCTTGCGGCAATTAGAAGGGCAGGGTTAATTATTTTGGGAGATCAAATTGAGTAGCGTAATTATGCTTGGCGCTTACGGCGGACGGCTTGACGACAAATCGACCACTTCGCTTCTTGTAAGCGATACTATAGCGATCGACGCGGGTAATCTATTAAGCCCGTTGGGATACGAAGCAAAGAAAATCAATCATATTTTTTTAACGCATAGCCACATCGATCATATAGTCGATCTGCCCTTTTTGATCGACGCTTTTTTTGTCGATCGCTCCGCGCCTCTTAACATATACGGCTTAAAAGAGACGATTCAATCTCTTAAAGATCATATTTTTAACGATCAAATATGGCCTGACTTTAGCGCGATTTTGTTGCCGCGCACTGGCGAACCGTCTATTATGTTACGCGAGATTAAACCAAATACGGAATATCTTATCGACGGCGTTAAGCTAACTCCGTTTGAAACCAATCACACGGTTGAAAGCGTAGGATATGTGATCGATAAGGACGGCAGAAAAATTATGTTTACTTCCGATACGAGCAAATGCGCCAATATATGGAATATATTAAATAACGATCCCGCTATTTCTTCTATTATTATCGAGGTCTCTTTTCCGTCTCGCCTCGAAAAATTAGCGATAGATAGCGGACATCTAACGCCGAAAATGTTAAACGAGGAGCTAGAAAACTTACTAAGAGACGACGTAGCTATTTATATCAACCATTTTAAGCCCGACTTTATAGAAACGCTTACGCAAGAGTTATCCAGCTTTGAACGCGCTAAAAAAGCGATAACGCTTAACGACGGAATGTTGATTTTATTATAAAGATTTACGCGCCGTTTGTTTCGGTAAGCGCGAAGCCGACGCTTTTGGGCGCGTCGGCAAAAAAACTTCGCTAAATAGATTTGCTATCGCTTGCGCCTTTTTGCAATTGCGAACAATCGCGTATTTTGCGCCGTTTTTGCTTTTACGCCTCTTGACGTTCGTCGTAAAGTAGCCGCTTAATCAGCTTCGGACGTCTATTCAATTTCATCGCAAGAGCGCTAAAACCGGACAATCTACCCTCTTTATGTCGCGTTATATAAAGTTTCTTCGCGCATGCCAAAACAAATAGATCGGTTAGCGCCGTAAGATTGGTTTGGTAACGATCAAGATCGCTATTATGGTGCAGAGGTTTGCCGTCCGTATCGGGTATTTCTGAAACGCAAACGGCGCGATCGCCAAAGAAACTTTTAGCGTATTGTTGAACCTCAAAACTATCCGTGCAAAGAACGATTTTTCGATCGGCGCGAACGTTAATTTGGTTGAAAAAAGTTTTGTAATCAGTTTGATAGTCGCTATGGCGAATATGAATCGCGTCGTAATCGCCTAATTTTTCAATGGCGTTTTTGATATGCGATCGAACGATCGGAACGAATAGGAAAAACGAAAACGCTTCGATCGATTCCGAACCGTCGCTACAACCTTCATAAATAAGAATTTGCTCTTTATACGATCGGCGGTTACTAAATGAAAGTCGCATTTTTGTATTTCTTTCCACAATAAGATTTCTATCCGCGTCAAAATTAGCCTTGTAATTTAATATATCTTCTTTTAAGCAATGCGGATAACAATCAAACGGCGGCGTTAAAAAATCTATTTTGCCGAATTTGATCCACTCTCTCTCTCTCTCTCTGCGGGATTGCGAAATATCGATCGAAACTATCCAAAAACCCGCCTCTTGTTCCGTCTATATATATAACGCGTTGATAACGTAAAGCGTAACTAACGCAATAATCTATACTAGATAACATATCGTTAAGCCCGCCTTGCGGACGGCAGAAAATATATTTTTTCGGCTCCTTGATCGGCATATTTTTAACCCCAAAAAGCCCTAGAACAAAATAATAAACGTTTAATAATCGCAGATACCTAAGTTTGCGTCGAGCGCCCAAACTCTCTCGCGTTTCTTTTTTTATAAAAGGCAGTCGTTTAGCGATGGAAACGGGAAAATGCGCGAGATTTCTAATAAGGACGATCGAACAGATAGCTAAAATATGTACGATATTTTCTCGCATAAACGACGCCTTTAATCAATTTCATAATTTAGATCGCAATCAAGCAAACTTGGTAAAATTATACAAAAAACAAGCCTTATTATGTCGGGGTTATATGACGGCGAAGCGGCGAGAGCGTCGTATTTGACGCTAGGGCGGTATAATTCCACAAGAAAAGGAGGGCGATATGGATACGGGGCGGATGGGGTCGTTGGCGTTTCATTATGCTGAGGTGTTTTTTACTTATCTGTTTAACAACGATATAAGATGTAC
>JAISRI010000214.1 GCA_031273735.1 Helicobacteraceae bacterium | reverse complement strand
ATTTTAGGTATTTTTGCTACAATCACGCGCAAAAAGCCGAGATGGTGGAACTGGTAGACGCACCGGACTCAAAATCCGGCGCCGCAAGGCGTGGGGGTTCAATTCCCCCTCTCGGCACTCTTTACCCTATTTTCAACCCCTTCCAAACCCTTAATAAACCCTTTCAAAATCAAGCCTCGTTAAACATTATTAAACATTTAGCTTTTTCGCCCGTTTTCGTCGTATTTCATAAATTATGAAAATATGTTATAGCCGCGCGACGAATCGTCCCAAATTAAACCGCGAAAACCTCTATTTTTTACCCATCATACGAATAAAGTATTCTAGTAGCTTAAAATCAAGCTCGCCTTGCATTTTTGTCTTCATAAGATTTAACGCCTCGAAGGTTGAGAGCGCGGGTTTATAACTTCGCTTTGTAGAGAGCGCGTCGAATATATCGCAGATCGCTACGATCCGCGCGTATAAACTTAGATCCGCGTTTGTAACGCCGTCGGGATAGCCCGCGCCGTTAAGTTTTTCGTGGTGGTGCCTAACGCTGGTTAAAATAATCTCGTCCGTTTCCAACTGCTCTTTTAAGATATTGTAACCGAATACGGGGTGATTTCTCATCTTTTCAAACTCTTCGTTTGTTAGTCGCCCCGGTTTATTTACAATATTAAGATCGACGCGAGATTTTCCAAGATCGTGCAAGATGCCGCCCGCGCCGATTCGCTCCAACTCTTTAGGCGAAAGCCCTATTTCTTTGCCAAGTCCTACGGCATAAACTCCGACATTGACGCAATGCGTATATGTATAGTAATCGTAAGAGCTAACTCTAATCAAAGAGGAAATAGTTATCTTGTCGTTCATAACGCCCATTATAATAGCGCTGATCGCGTTTTTTGCTTCGTGAATCTTTTCGGGCGTGATCTCGCTTTCAAAAAGCTCGTTCATAATCACGCCAGCCGAAGCGTAAACGGCGCGGCTTTTAACGTTTATCGGTATATTTGAATCGTCGAGCGTTCGCGTTATCTCTTCGCCGATCGGTTCCGAGCGAGGGGTAAGATTTTGAAAGGTGTGAACGACCGCCACGTCCTTTGATATGTCTTTTATTTCAACCTGTTTCAATTTGCCCGCCGTTATTAAAGTTCGCCATTAGATTAACGCATAACCGCTTATCCATTTTGGCGTTTGGTTCAAACTGGGTCGCTCAAGCAAGACCTCGTAGGGTTTGAAACGCGCCTTATAGGTTAGACTTTTCGCGCCGCTTACGAAATAGCCTAGATAGAGCCGCTTGTATCCGTGTTCTTTCGCGAAAAGCGTCTGTTGTAAGATCGAATTGACGCCGAGCGAAAAAGAGGGCATTTCAGGCTCGTAATAGCAATATACCGCCGAAACTCCTACGCGCAGTATATCGACCAAAGCGACGCAAACCAGCCGATCGAGGTAGTAATAGTCAAACTCGTATGCGTAATTTCCATCGCTTTCTAAAAAGGCGTAATCATACTCGTCGGGATCGGAGCTTTCCGCCTCCCAGCCGCGCGAGATCGCTCTCTCTTTATGATAGCGCTCGTAAAGATCCAAGCGCTTGTCGCAGATCGCGGGATGCCCGACTTTCAGCTTGATACGTTCGCATTTTTTCAAAACGCGCCGAAACGATCGATTCCAGACGAAGCTATTGGGATCGATTCTGACGCTTTTGCACTCCGAACACGCGGCGCACGCGGGGCGAAAAAATAGCCGCCCAAAACGCCGCCAGCCGCGCTGGAGCAACTCGCCGTAAAGCAAGTCGCCAACGCCGCCGAAGCGATACTGCGTCGCGCAGGAACGACCCCCCAGATAGGGGCACGGTTTATCGCGCGATATAAAGGTTTCTCCAGATAGCTCTCTAAACATTACAGCCTTTCTAATTGCAACTCTAATTAAAGTTAGATAAAATCTCGCAAAAACTATAAGGATTCAAGGTGGATTTCATCAATTACGACGCGATCAAAGCCCTCCATATAATCGCGGTGGTCTCGTGGTTCGCGGGTATGTTTTATCTGCCGCGCCTCTTTGTGTATCACGCCGAGAACCGCGAAAACAAGGAATATACGCGCATCGTCAAGATTCAAGAGCTAAAGTTGTGGAAATACATCAGCCTGCCCGCTTTCGTCGTAACGCTAATCACGGGCGGGGCTATGCTTTTTTACTACTTCCCGCAGTTTCCGCTACTGACCGGCGGCGGCTGGATGCACGCCAAACTGACGCTTGTCGCGCTCTTGATCGGCTGGTTTTTTTACGCTGGTTACTTACGAAAGCTCCTCGAAACCGATCGGTGCGAAAAAAGCGGCAAGTTTTTTAGATTTTTCAACGAAGTTCCAACGCTTTTTTTAATCGCGATCGTCGTCCTAGTCGTTCTTAAGCCTTTTTGATCGGCTAGCGCGTTTTTATATGATCGATTCGTTTGAGGAGTTAAGCGCGATTTTACAATCTCGTTTTGAAAACGACGCGATTAAAAAGTTAAATCAGATCGAAGCGCCGAGCGCATTTAAGGATATGCGCGAAGCTACCGAAAGAATCGCGCGCGCCTTAGAGGAGGGCGAGGCGATCGAGATCGTAGGCGATTACGACGCGGACGGCGTGATCGCAAGCGTAATTTTAAGCGATTTTTTCGATTGCGCAAAGGCAAAGTTTCCCAAAATAAAATACGACGTTTATCTGCCCGATCGCTTCAAAGAGGGTTATGGCGTTTCGCCGCAAATTATCGATCGAATAAAGGCGAATCTGATCGTAACTGTCGATAACGGAATAAACGCGATCGAAGCGGCTAAAAGAGCAAAAGAGTTAGGCAAAACGCTAATTATTACCGATCACCATATATGCCCCAAAACTCCGCCGCAAGCCTATGCGATAATCAATCCCAAACAGCCCGACTGCCCGTCGAAATATAAAGAGCTTTGCGGCGCCGCGATCGCGTGGTATTTTGCGGCTAGTTTGACGCGAACGCTTGACGTAGATTTTGATTTAAACGAGGCTTTAGCGCTTGTAGCGCTCGCGTCGATCGCCGATTGCGTCGCGTTAAACGGAGCGAATCGCGCGTTGATAAAAACGGGTATTAAACGGCTGAATCTCTGCCGCCGTCCTTACGCGATCGCTCTAAAGTCGATCTGTCAAACGCCGATCGATTCGGAACAAATCGCTTTTAAGATCGCGCCCAAAATTAACGCGGCGGGGCGCATAGAACATTCTCGTTTGGCTTACGACTTTTTAAGATCTAAAACGATCGAAGAAGCTTTTAAGCGTCTTGCCAATCTTGACGATCTTGCGAAAAGACGAAAGATAATCGAAGAGGCGATTATTGGCGAGGCTTTAACGCAATCTTTGGAAAAAGAGAGCGCTATAGTCGTTGGCGCAAACGGCTGGAACGAAGGCGCGATCGGGATAGCGGCGGCGCGTTTAGCCGAGCGTTTTTGCAAGCCTGTAGTCGCGATCGCGATTAACGGGCAAAACGCGAAGGCGAGCGCGAGAAGTTACGGCGAGATAGATATATTAAGCCTGATCGCTTCTTGCGAAAAATACGTTAAAAGTTTCGGCGGGCATAAAAAGGCCGCGGGCATTAACCTTGCCGCCGATCAAATCGACGAGTTCAAAAACGCTTTTTACGCCGCCGCTTCGCGGCTAAAACTATCGGATTTTGCCGAAAATGGAGCGGTTTTAGGCGAATTAAATCCGCTCTTGATCGCGCGAGAGCTATGCGAAATAATCAATCGCTTCGAGCCTTTTGGCGAAGGCAATCCAAAACCTATTTTTATCGCAAAAAATATGATCGTAAAAGATCGTAAAACAATGGGGCAAGACGGCGCTCATCTGCGATTGATTTTTGGTTGCGATCGCGTCGATAACTTAGAGGCGATCTTATTTTTTGCAGATCGGTTATTAGGCGATCGAGAGCTAAATATCGGCGATCGCGTTAGCTTTCATTACGCCGTCTTTCTCGATTCGTTTAACGGCATTTCTCGTCTTCGCCTTCGCATAGAAAAAATCATTGTTTAACGTTGCGCCGCTTATATCCGTTTAATTATGGGCGCAATTCGTTGGTAGATTAGCGTTTTAAGAGTTCGGCTTTTTGGCGTTTAATAAAGTGGTCGGTTATCTTTTTTATTCTACCTTTGTTGAGATCGAGGAATCTAGTATCCACCTCTTTTAGCGAGTTTATTTCCGCTAGAAAATAAAACTCTTCGGCTTTGATCTTTGTATTGATCTCTTGTAAGGATAATCGTTCTAATTTCGGGATCGTTTTTAAGGCTTCTATATTTTCTAAACTCGCCATACCTTTGAGTTCTAAAACCCGCAGATTACAAAGAGCGCTCATATCGGGTAGCTTTTTTATCCGCGACGCCGATAACGCGAGCGCTTCAAGGTATTGAAATTCGCTTAAACTATCGATATTTTCTAGCGCTTTTACTTGCGTAATACTTAGCGCCTTTAGGCTTGGTTTATTTAGGTAAGCAAAGTCGTTTGTAGAGGCGCAATAGTCGATACAGAGCTTCTCTATTTTGTCTAACGGCTTGATAAAATCAAAATTATTTATACGCGTCGATAGGTATAGAAACTTTAATCCGCGACAAGTCTCGATCGGTTTAAGAGTTTTGATTTTGCCTTGAATGTAAAGGGTATCTAGCGCGCTTAACTCTTCGATAAACGATATATCTAGTCCCGACTTTGCGCCCCAAAGATTTAAGTAAGTTAATCTTTTCATATCGGCAAGCGGTTTGAACGAGAGGTTGCGGCAGTAGCCTAGATCTAGCTTTTTCACATATTTTAATCGCGTTAGTTTGTCCATTTCCTCTTCGCTCATTGCGCGATCGTCGTTTAAGTGGGCGCTAGGTTTTAAGACTAGATCGGATCGGCGCTTAAATACAAGTTCGTCTAAATCCTCTAAATCTATTTGCCATTCGTTTGGCAGATAAACAATCTCGTTTTGCCGCGCCTTTTTGACGATTGCTCCCGCAGCCGCAATAGTTTTTTCGCTCATAATTTACGCTTCGTTTTCGTCGCCAATGAACGGCGATTTTGTAACGTTTCCGTCCTCGTTAACGCCCTCGCGTTTTAGCGCTTTATAAATCGTAAGCGCGGCGATCTTTAGATCGAGCCAAAAGCCGACGTTTTTCGCGTAATAAACGTCATATTCAAAACGTTTTTCCCAGCTTTGCGCGTTTCGTCCGTTTACCTGCGCCAAACCTGTTATGCCCGGTTTAACTTCGTGGCGCGAGGCTTGAAAGGCGTTGTATCGCGGTAGATATTCGCATAAAAGCGGGCGCGGTCCGATAAAACTCATATCGCCGCGCAGAACGTTAAAAAGTTGAGGCAGTTCGTCGAGGCTCGCCGATCGCAAAACTCGTCCAAAACGCCCCAACCGCTCTTCGTCGCTTAACAATTCGCCGTTTTGATCGCGCTTGTCGCTCATCGATCTGAATTTGTAAATCTTAAAAAGTTTTGCGTTAAGTCCCGGTCGAATTTGCTTAAATAATATCGGCGATCCTAGTTTTGCCCGAACGATCAGCGCGATGGCGAGCATAATCGGCGAAAATAAGATCAGTAAAATCAACGCGAAAAGCCGATCGCCAAAAGGTTTTAGAAAACGGCGGTAGATCATAATGGTAAAATCGCCTTAAAAAGAATAAATATGAAGTATAGCGAACTTAAAGCGATCGTCGATATTTTACAAAGCAAAAAGCGGCTCGTAAGCGCTAGGCGCGTAGACGACAATAGGCTATCGTTTCGCTTCGAGAACGAAAGCTGGATCGCCGATTTTGGCGAGTTTGAAGGCGGCGTAAACGGGCTGTTTTCGCCTGTCGATCGCGTCGGCGGCGATCGGGAGTTCAACGCGCCTTTCGATAAGTTTCTAACAAGCGCCGTCAATCAGAGCGCGATCGAAAAGATAACCATCGGCGCGGACGATAAGATCGTATTCTTAACGCTCGCAAAAAGCGACGGTTGGAAAGAGATCAAAACGACGCTGGTTTTAGAGTTTGTCCCGCGCCGATTAAACGCGCTTTTGTTGGATCAAAACGGCGTGATTTTAGAGAGCCTAAAACGAACGACCGCGTTGCAAATTCCTTACGTCCCGCCACCCGCGCCGCCTTTTAAGCCCAAAATCGAGCCTATCGCCGATATTCGCGCGTTTATGCGAATGCGTCTAGCCGTGATCGACGAGGTAACGCTAAAACGCAAAAAGAGCGTAGCGATTTCTTACGCGATCGAAAAAGCGCGGCGTTTAAGAGCGATCATAGCGGATCTTCTTTCGCCCGAAGCGTTGGAAAAAGCGGCTACGATCGCGAGCGAGGAGGGCGCGTTGATTTTGGCGAATCTAAACAAGATCGCGCCGTATAGCTCTAGCGCGGCAATCGAGGATTTTGAGGGCAAAACGCGAACGATCGCTTTGGAGCTTTTAAGAACTCCGCAACAAGAAGCCGAGCGCAAATTCGCCCGCGCTAAAAAATGGCGCGCCAAAGCGAGCGGCGTATTTCAAGAGCGCCAAAGTTTGGAGGAGCGCGCCGCCTTTTACGATCGGCTTGTTTTGGGCGCGGCGGCGGCGGAAAACTTAGACGAGCTTGAAACGATTATGCCCAAGAAACAGAGGCAAAACGCGAAAAAAAGCGCCAAAGAGCCGATAGAAGAGTTTATAATAGGCGGTTTCAGAGCTTTGTTGGGGCGCAACGAAAAGGGCAACGCGCTTTTGCTTAAACGCGCCAAAGCCCGCGACGTATGGTTTCATCTGCAAGGGCGACCAAGCGCGCATCTGATCGTGCAAACCGCTAAAGCCGAACTTCCAGACGAAGCGATTGAAAAAGCGGCTAAACTATGCGCGCGTTTTTCGCTTAGTGAAAAAGGGGATTATTTGGTCGATTATACTAAGCGCCAATTTGTCAAAATTGAATACGGCGCGCACGTAACCTATTCGCGCCAAAAAAGCGTGGTCGTTCGGCTAGATTAGGAGGCAACGATGTCGATAACTCCGATCGGAAGCGTAATTTACGCCAATCAAAACGCGCCCGCCGCCGCGCAAGCGCAACAGCAAGCGCAGAGCAGAGCCGATTTTCAAACGATGGTTTCGGGAGCTTTGGCTCAAGATCAGCGCCAAGAGATCGAGGCGACAAGACCTGCGGAAGCCAATGCAAACGTCAATCCCGACCGCGAACATCAGAAAAAAGAGGAGGACGAGAAGGAGCGCGCCCGCAAAAAACGCGCCGCGCTTCCTCAAAAAGAGGCGCAAGAATCAAC
>JAISRI010000158.1 GCA_031273735.1 Helicobacteraceae bacterium | reverse complement strand
TGGATAACGACGCGATCGCTCGCGTATAATTTTCGCGTCGCGCAAGCGCGTCTTGGCGTTAAGATTCGCCCGCAAAAAGATCCAAACGATCTAAGCGTTATGTTTTATCAGGTCGTAGGAACAATTTTTTCGTTGATGGCGTCCGATCAGGAGTTCTGGATCAACATAGATAAAACTCGCGATATAGAATTGCTAGGCGAATATGTGGGCATCGAACCTTCGCCGTTTTTAGTCGATAAATCGGCGCTGATCGATTACTTTCAAAACGGCTTCGCAATTTTTGGAGCTTTCTGGCGCGAGTTTTTAGACGAAGAATCTTACGCCTCTTTAGAAAAACTCGCTATAAAACGCGAAAACGAACATTTTGATCTGCCGATCGATATATGGGTAAAGATCGTTTATAGATACGCTTGGCAGTATAACAATCAGGAGAGGCAGCGAAATAAGCTATTAAGCTCTTTAATTCCGATCTATAACGCCCGCGTAGCTTCGTTGATCGACGCTTTAAGCGACGAGGCGATCGACGCGAACGCATACTTTGAAGAGCAAGCGCAAGCCTTTGAAAAAGCAAAACCAGATCTAATTGAGATGTGGAAAAGCAAATAACTTGCTTGGGTAGATCTAGCAACCGCCGTCAATGTTCGTTTATCTTGAGTTTTCCATTTTCAAACGCAACCCTTAACTCGCCTTTGCATTGACGATTGTTCTTGTCTTGAACGTAAAAGCACAATCGAGCGGATCCTCTTTTTGTGAAAGTCGCATAGGACGGATTGGGCGAGACGGATAAAATCTCGTTTTTTATTGTCGCTATATCTTTACATATGTAGGAAATATGTTCAAAAAGCGGCTTCGCGGCGGGTTTATTTTGAAGTATAAACTTTCGCGCCTCGTTCGATATTTGATCTAGCGTCGCTTCGGAGTCTTTAGCCTCGCACGCTTTTTCCGTTCGTTTGAACATATCGTCGACGTATATTGCAGGCAACGGTTTGGCGCTTTCTCTGGAAACGTCTCCCACAGCCAACGGGTTTTGAGAATTATCTTCGGAAAACGAGGTTTGCAAAACCAACGACATAATTAAAAAGAATCTTTTCACAACTCAAGCCCTTCCTATAGTTTCAAATATAAAAGCGAAAGTATTATATCGCAGATTTACAAAAATGCCGCTGGGCTATCAAAGCCCGCGCTTCAGATAAGGTAATTCCGCTCGATAACGTTGTAGCGCCATTTTGCGTTTATAACTATTCCCCAAACCCGCCCTCGTCCGCGATAAATCGACGTATGGTAGTAAATTATGATCTAACAATTTATAAGTCTATAAGCCGTATTTGGACTAAATTATTAGTAATTTCGCCGTCCAAACGCGAAAAACGACTTTAAGATCGTAGATTGTTTTTACGTCCGCTTTTATCGTTAGACTACCAACTTATTATCGTTACTCCAAATCAGTCGTCCAATTCGCGCTTTGGATTTGCGTATCCAACTCCCTAAAGCTCTTGGATAGCGTATCAATCTGCTTTTGCAACTCTTTTACGGATAGAACAACCTTTGTTTTGATCTCGGAGCTTCTGCTTCTATAATCCCTCTGCGTAGCCTCTTCGACCACGCTTTCTATAAAGCGGCGCTTGGCTATCAAAGCCTCTCTATTTATAAGCGCTTCCGATAAGATAACTCCGCTTGATAGCGTTGTAGCGCCGTTGCGAAGGTTTATTTTTTTTATAAGAGCGTAAAGGCTTTCGTAAACCGCGAATAACTCTTCCGCGAGCGCCTGCGGATCTTCAAAAGGCGCGTCGCCCTCTTGAACCTTGACGTTTGCCTTGATTCTTTCTTGCAAACTTTCAATTTTGTTGTTGTATTCGGAGCGCAACAACAGCGCTTCGGCTAATTTCACAAGTTTCCTTTGTTTATGAATGCGCAAATATATCTAATCGAGCCTTATAAATGTCGTTTATTTTATAATTCCCGTCGCGCAATTAAAGTTTGGAGTTTTATGACAATCGCTATCCGTCCGCCATTTAGTAAAATATCGAGCGCGGTTAATTGGTTCAAAGGTTCGCCGCCGCTTAATTCTCGCAACGCAATTTTAGACGAGTTGCGCGCTATCGCTATTTTGAATATGATCGCCTACCACTTCTGTTACTGCGCGGTAAAGATTTACGGCGCGGATTGGTCGTGGTTTTCTAGCTTTGGCGTAGGCGCTTGGCAGGAGTATATCTGTTGTAGTTTTTTATTTATCGCCGGTTTTTGTTCGCGGTTTTCTAAGCGTCCTTACAAACGCGCTTTTAAGATAGCGTTATGCGCTTTTTTGATTACGTTCGTAACCTATTTGTTTAACGCGAAAGGTTTTGTGATCTTTGGCATTTTGCATTGTATGGCGCTATCTATGTTTATTGTCGCGCTATTTTCTAAACTAATCGAAAAAATCCCGCCCGCGTTTGGCGTTGGAGCTTCTTTGGCGTTTGCCTTGATTGTGTGGAATACGACAAGAGGCTATTTTGGTTTTGGCGATTTTAGCTTAGCTTTACCCGCCGTTTTATACGAAACCGACGCGCTTTTTATATTGGGTATGAAAACCAAAAGTTTCAAATCGATCGATTACTTTCCTCTCTTTCCTTATCTGTTTGTTTTTCTAACGGGCGCGTTTATGGGCGCGTATCGCGATTTTCTTCCGCGTTCGTTATTCAAACGTCCGATCGGCTTTTTAACCTTTGTTGGCGGGCATAGCCTACTTATCTATATGATCCATCAACCAATTATAATCTTTTTAATATATCTCTATACGCAAATAGCGCGCTAAATCCTTAATAATTTGTCTGTCATTTTCCTAAACAAAACTCGCTAAACATTATATCGAGGAGTTCGCCGTATTCGCTTGGGCTGGTAATAGATCCGATCGAAACGATCGCTTCGTTAGCTAAATAGCTAAATAACTCTAATTCGCCGTCAATCAGGCGCGATTTAGCGAGATTTAAGCGCTCTGCGGCGCGCTCTACCAACTCGATCTGCCGCTCGGATACAAGCATAGTTTCTTCGCTTCCGATCTGTTTATTTAGCGCGGTTTCCAAAGCCTCTATCAAAGGCGCGACAGAACTTTTAGCGCTAATAGCTAAAGCGCCGCGATTTTCAAAAAAAGATAGATCGATCTTTTGCGACAGATCGCTTTTATTGATAACTAAAAGCGCCAGACGATCGCGCGTTAGCTCTAAAACCTCTCGATCGTTGTTTTCAAACGCTCTCGATCCGTCGAAAAGCGCAATGATCAGATCGGCTTTTTTTGCGGCTTTTTTTGCGTATTCAACGCCGATCGCCTCGATTTGATTTTCGCTATGGCGCAAACCCGCCGTATCTAAGATTTTAACGATATGTTCGCCGATTCTTAGCTCTTCGCTAACCAGATCGCGCGTCGTTCCCGCCTGATCGCTCACAATCGATCTCGCTTCGCCTAAAAGCGCGTTTAATAACGAGCTTTTACCGACGTTTGGTTTGCCGATAATAGCGATCTCAAAACCGCGCAAAAGTCCGCGTCGTCGCCTGCTAGATTCGATAGTCGATTGCAAAATCCGTTCAAGCTCGTTAAGTTGATCTAACATCTGTTTTTGCGTGTCGCCAAGCTCCTCGTCTGCGTAATCGATCGAGGTTTCAGAATAGGCTATTAGACGCAAAATCCGCGCTCTAATATCTTCGACGAATCGTCCAAGATCGCCTCTTAAATGTTTTGCCAAAAGATTCGCCGCTTTTGCGCCGATCGCCGAAGCGTATGCGGCGGCGGCTTCCGCTTCCTCGATTGTCATTTTGCCGTTTTTAACCGCTCTTAAACTAAACTCGCCCGCTCTAGCTAAAATAGCGCCGTAACTTTTAAGCGTTTCTATTAAAACGCTTAACGCCGCTTCGCCGCCGTGCGTCTGAAACTCTACAACCTCTTCGCCCGTGTAACTTTTAGGCGCTTTGAAGTAGATAACAATAGCGCGATCAAAGGGCTGATCGTTGCGATCGTATAAATATAATAAATGGGCGTAGCGTGGAATTAAACTATCTTTTTTGGCGACCAAAAGCGCGATTTCTAGCGCTTTTGAACCGCTTAAACGCGCAATCGCGATCGCCCCGCGTCCAAGAGGCGTCGCGGGAGCTACGATCGTAACGTTTTTGGCGCTAAAATCTTCTGATAAAGTCATTGACGACGACATATTTTCCCTCGCCGTCTTGCGCGGTTTTTATCCCAACGTATTTTTCGGGAAAGCGCAATCTTAACTCTTTAAGCGCAATTTGAACTAAAACGCCGTCCAATACTCGCGTTTGTCCTTTGCCGCTTTCTTCGATCTGCGCTATCAGAGGCTCTAAATAACGCGCGATCATATCCTCTTGATTTTGTAAAAACTCCGCGATTTCAAGTCTAAGCAAATAACCAAAAGTCGGATTGATCCAATTAAATAGAATATAGCTTAACGCCTTGTAGCGATAACCGTCTTTACCGATCATAAGCGCCGCGTCCTCTCCGTCAAAAAATATGCGGACGGTTTTATCGTCGTGCATAGTCGCCGTAATCGTATCGATCTTGTAAGAGGTTTGCGCGAATAGATTGCGTAAAGTCGTTTCGATCTGCTCGCAGATAACTTTATAATCTTGAGTTTTTTGACGGATTTTTTCTATAGAAAGATCGAGCGATCCAAAACTTTCTCCGCGATCGATAAGCGGTCTTATGGGGGGCGTTTTTGGTCGCTCTTTTTTCTCTATCTTTTCGCTTTTTTCAACCCGATTCGCGCTTTTTTCCGCGCGGCTAACTTTTTCAACCCGATCGGATAGGGTAAATCCCGTTCGTTCGGAGCGGATAAACGGATCCGTTTTTTGCGTTTTTTCTGGAGCGGGAATCGGCGCGGCTTCGTCCGCAAAAGCGCCGTCGATGAGACGATCGGCTACGCTGGGTTTCAAAGAGGGTCTTTCGGGGCGATCGCGTTCGACGGTTTTAACTTCTCGTCTTTCGCTTCTAGCTTTAGGCGCGATCGGAGTCGGCGTAAAAGTTTCTTCAAGCTCTGCTTCGTCGAGTTCGATCTTTTCTAAATCTGTAGCGGGCTGTTCTATTTTATAGGCGCTTTCGCTTTTTTGCGTTGCGCGAGGAGGCGCGTAAGAGGTCGGCTCTTTTCTCGTAACGAATACGATCGCCGTTTTCTTAAACATTCCAAGAAAACCGGAGGTCGGCTGTTGCGCCACCTCTACGTCAAGTTCGGTAACGGAACAGCCAAATTCTAACGCCGCTAGTCTATACGCTTCTTCTAATGTGGGAGCTTCAATTTTTTTCATTGCCTTCTACTTTTCTTTCTTTTGCAAGTTTTATGCTTTTATTTACAAACCATTGTTGCCCAATGGAGATAATGTTATTAACCAACCAATATAAAACCAATCCAGCAGGGAAAAAGAGGAAAAATACCGTAAAAACCACCGGAAGCCACTTAAAGAGTTTTTCCTGCATAGGATCGGTAAAATTACTAGGCGTAATTTTCTGCTGAAACCACATCGCCGCGCCCATCAAGATCGGCAAAATAAAGAACGGATCTTTTAACGAAAGATC
>JAISRI010000102.1 GCA_031273735.1 Helicobacteraceae bacterium | reverse complement strand
TTGCGTGTTATAAAATAATTCTATCCAAGCGTCGCTTCAGCCGATCATTATATACGTCAAGTGCGGTAATCGGCGTTGATCTTGACGTATTCATAGCCTAAATCGCAGCCGTAAGCGACGAAGCTCTTTTCGCCCGCGCCTAGATCGCATACGATCCTGAAGCTATCGACCTGCAAAATCTGCGCGGCTTTTTTTTCCGTCGCCTCGTCCATCTTGTTTTCGCCGCGATCATAGACGGCGACCTCGCCAATCGATATAACAAGCCGCGAAGCGTCGCACTCCGCGCCGCAAGCGCCAATCGTACTCGCTATGCGCCCCCAATTAGGATCCGCGCCAAAAAGCGCCGTTTTGACAAGCAGAGATTGCGAAAGCGCTTTGGCGGCTTTTTTTGCCTCTATGTAGCTTGCCGCGCCTTTGACTTCAAACGCCGCGATCTTCGTCGCGCCCTCGCCGTCTTTTACCACCTCCAAAGCGAGATGACGCAAAATCCGCTCAAGCGCCCACTCAAACGCCGTCGGCTCGTAAGCTCCGCTTTTGCCGTTGGCGAGCGCTAAAATCGTATCGTTTGTGCTCATATCGCCATCGACGCTAATCGCGTTAAAACTCGTATCCAAACAGTTATTCAAATGCTCTTGCAACCGCTCCTTACTTAAAGCCGCGTCGGTCGTTACGAAACAGAGCATTGTGGCAAGTTGCGGCGCGATCATACCCGCGCCTTTGCACATAGCGCCGATCGTAAAGGTTCCGTTTGCCGTTTCGATTTTCAGCGCGATCTGCTTATCCCATCGATCGGTAGTCATAATCGCTCTTGCCGCCGCGTCGGGATTTTTGGCGTTCCAATCGAAACGTTTAACGCCAGCGACGATCTTTTCCACAGGCAAAGGCGCGCCGATCACGCCCGTAGAACTTGTTAGCGGATTTTCAAAGGGAATATGCTCGATAATCTCATAAACCGCTCGCAAGCCCGCTTCGCCCGTCATCGCGTTGGCGTTTTTGGCGTTGATCACGACCGCTTGAACCTTGCGATCGATATGTTTTTTTGCGTGGATTAACGGCGCGGCGGCAAAGCGATTGGATGTGAAAACCGCCGCCGCCTCGCACGGCGTATCGCTTCTGATAAACGCTAGATCGCCTTGATCGCCTTTGCGCAGTCCGCAGTTTAATCCGTCGGCAAAAAAGCCCTGCGGAGCGCAAACTCCGCCTTTAACGCTGATAATAATCGGTTCGTCCGCCACTTCTTATTCCATAAAACAAATTTTCGGCATAGTAACAAATTGCCGCTGTTTAGCCCAAACGTCGTTTTTGCGCCCACTAAAAAAACGCTTTAAGATCATATTCTAAAGCCGAATAGCGCGCTTAAACGCTTCTTTTATCGTTTTGCCAATTGCTTTAATAATAGCGTATGGCTTTATTGGAATTGTATCCTCGCAAGCGTAATCGAAATCGTATGCGTCTTTTGTTTCGCGCTTTTTCCAATAGTCGCGCCAATATCCCGCCACAGCCTATTTCTTAGCGCTAGCGCTTCTAGCGCGATCTCCGCGCGATTATCGTAAATATAAAAATGATCGCCGCCCGCAATAACGGCGATCTCGCCCGCTTTGAACGCAAGGGTATATTTAGTTTTTACGTTGTCGTTCGCTTTAATAATATGTTCGTTTTTATATTTATTTTTGATTAGAACAATCGCTTTTTTATCGCCGAACTCAAAATAACCGCCCTCTAAACAAAAGGGATATATTTCGTCTTTTAATAGCCGATCGAACCAATCGTTATCGTTTTCATAATTATCGTAAAATCCTAGAAAACTATTCTGCTTAAATCTTAACGCTATATTAGCTGATTTTGATTGTTTATCTATTCGATCGCTATCCAATAGCTGCGTATCGCTAAACTCTAATTGAACCGCGTCGTTTTTGACGATCCGCCACTGCCAATAACCAACGTCGCTAATAGCGTCGCATAAAATATCTAGCGCTTCTTTTTCCACAGAAAAATTACTCCTCTAACGCGCTTTGCGTCTTTTGGCGGTTGTAGGTTTTTTGTCTAGCGTTTTTTTCGGCGCGGTTTAATTCGCCGCGTAGCCATAAACCAAGATCGTCGGTTGCGATCGGCTCTTTGTTTGCGCGGGCGATCAGTTCGCTCGCTATGCGAAGATACTCTGAATATCGCGAGTTGTAAAGTTTTGTTTCGCCGAGTTTGGGAGCGTTTTCAACTATGCGAATAAATCCCGCCCAATCGGCGTTTGTTTTATTAAGATAATTTGAGGCGCGAGATAAAAATCGTTCTAGTTCTTTGATAAACCTAAGACGCTTTTTCGCCTCGTCGTTTTTCATCTATCCTCGTATCTTGTCGATCGCCCCTTGCCGCTAAAGCCGCCTCTATCTCTATTGCCGCCGCCGTAAGGTTTTCTAAACTTCGAGTAACCGCCGCCTTTTGCGCCGCCGCGTCGCGAAGAAGAAGAGTGGTGATCGCGCCGTTGGTCGTTTAGCATTTTTTCTAATCTCTGCGCCGTTAAACCGATACTATCGGGACCTGTGATGTTTTGCTTTTCGATTAAGAGCGAAAGCGCTTTAAGAGCAAGTTGCTGCATATCGATCTGCTCCTCTAACGCGCTTAATAAATGTTGCGCCTCTTCGTTTAAGCGGGCGTTTAATATGGAGCTGATCAGCTTTCCAGAGTGCGCTTTTCTTACGTCGCCCAAAGTCGGCACAGACTCTCTGCGAATATCGCTTCCGGCGATCTTTTTGATCCGCTGAAGCTCTTTATATTCTAGCGGCGTTACGAGCGTAACCGCTATGCCCTTTTTGCCCGCTCTGCCCGTGCGCCCGATCCTATGAACGTAGCTTTCGGGATCGAAAGGAATATGATAGTTGAAAACGTGGCTAACGTCTTTAACGTCCAAACCGCGCGCGGCTACGTCCGTCGCTACCAAAATATCAAGCTGGTTATTTTTGAAACTCTTAATAACCTCTTCGCGGCTCTTTTGCTCCATATCGCCGTGAAGTCCTTTCGCGCTGTAACCTTTGGCGATTAACATCGTGCTTAAGCGATCCGCCTCTTTTTTAGTGCGCACAAAGACGATCGATTTGCTTGGCTCTTCGGAATCAAAAAGGCGCAAAATCGCGTCGTCGCGTTCGTGTTCTTCGATCACGTAATACTGCTGCGCTATATCTTTGTTTGCGGTTTCTTCGGAGGGCGTAACTTTAACGCTGACGGGATCGCGCAAAATACGTCCCGCTAAATCCCTAATCGGCGCGGGCATAGTGGCGCTGAACATTAACGTTTGGCGCTCTTTAGGCAGAAACTTGAATATCTCCTTGATGTCGTCCAAAAAGCCCATATCTAACATTTCGTCCGCCTCGTCCAAAATAACGATCGACGGCGAGAAGTTTTTAAGCCGTCCCGAACCCAAAAGGTCGAGAAGCCGTCCGGGCGTGGCTACGACGATCTGCGCGCCGCGATTGACCAGATCGACTTGTCGATACGACGACTGCCCGCCGTAGATCGTAACCGTCCTCATACCCGCGAAACGACCCAGCTTAAAAAGCTCGTCGCTAACTTGCGTGGCAAGCTCTCTCGTGGGCGTGATCACAAGTAGCTCGACGCGATCGGCGATCTCTATGCGATTCATCGCGGGCAAACCAAATGCGGCGGTTTTGCCCGTGCCGGTCTGCGCTTGACCGATCAGATCGCGACCCTCCAAGATATACGGGATAGCTTCGATTTGAATCGGGCTGGGCGTTGTGAAGCCCGCTTCCGTAACGCCGCGTAAAATCTGCGGCTTAAATCCAAAAGATTCAAAAGAATCATATTGTGGCGTTGTCATAGCTTTTCCTTAAGAATGAGAGGCGAATTGTAGCAAAGCGGACTAAAATCGCCGTTTGGATATTATATTCGCGTGAAAAACGGAGGCGATTTTTGAAAAGAGTTTTAATTTGCGCCGCGATCGCAATCGCGCTTGTAGGTTGCGGTCGATCGGCTTTTTTTGATTTTACGGGAAGCGCGACCTACGCGGAAGCCCTGCCGCACACAAAGCGCGGCGAGCTTGTCGATCGCTTTGAAAGCAAGGCGCTAATCAGCGCGAGTTACCTCAACGCGATCTACCCAAACAACAAAGATTATAACGGAACTGAAACCTTTTTGATCGGGCTTTACATCGCAAACGACTTTAGCGCGAAAGAAAAATCGGGGCTAAATAACCCCAACTATTCGCTGAGCTTAAACGGCGAAAAACCAAGCGACGTTCAAATCGTGGATAAAAACGATCCGCTTTTGAAGCTAATGCCGCTTGTCAATCGGTGGAGCCGCTACTATATCGTTCGTTTTGCGCGCGCCGAAAAGTTAGCTCTCTCGCTTGCCGAAGCCGATACGAATCAATCGATCGTTATTGCGTTTGAAAAACCGCTTGCGGAGTGATCGGCGCCCCTAGCAAGCGGCGATAGACGAGATAATTCGCCAAAACCGCTTTGCCGTATTCTCGCGGTTCTTCTAGCGGCATACGTTCTAAACTTAAAAACGGTTCGAATTCGCCTTTTTGGAAAAGTTTGTTGCCCTCGATCGTTCGCGTGGCAAAACCAAGCCCGCCGTTATAGGCGTAAGCTATAAAAAGCGGATTATTTAATTTACGTCTAAGCCATTTAATATGTTTTATCGCGTATGGCGCTTGACGATATGGATCAAAGAAGCTCCACAGATCGCCTTTGTCTTTATTTTCTTTCATCATCGCCTCTAGCACATACGGCATCATTTGCATCGAACCCATAGCGTAACTCGTCGAAAGCGCGGCGGGAATGTAGCGGCTTTCTTGACGCATAATAGCGAGCGTCATAGCGAGTTCGTCGATCGACAGAGAGCTATAGGCTTCAGAATAAGGGTTAAGATAGTAATTTGGAAGGCTATTAGCTCCAGCAAGCGCGTAGTAAATAGCGGCGCGATAAGCCTCCGCGTTTTTACCTCCTAGTTTTTTTATCTCCTCTTGCAACCATTTGGTATCTCGATCGGCGATCTTTCGAGCAAACTCTCCCGCGAAAAACGGATCAAATAGGCGATCGTCGCCGTAAATATCCTTTGCGTCTTTTAGCGCGGGGGCTTGCGTCAAAATCGCGGGCAAAGGGCGATCGCGCTCAAGTCTGAAATAGAGCGAATAAAAGTTGATCTCGCGACTAGAAAAAAGTTTGAAAAGATCGCTTTCATTTTTTCCGATCAGATAGATCCAAAAAAGGGCGCGATCTTTTTCGTAGCGCGTTAGCGCCTTTGTTTCCGCAGCTCTAAACGCCGCGATCGCGCTTTTTGGGTCGTTTTGCATAACGCGGATAACCCCTAGATAAAACGCGCCCTTAAAGTCAAGTTTGGTTTCGTCGGAGTTAGCCGCGAGCGATTTTAAAAGTTTCGCGTCAAAATTAAGTTGCGCCGATCGTTCTAAAAATACGGAAAAACGGCTATCTTTTTGAAGAGCGGCGATCGTTTCTCGCGAAAAAGAAAAATTGATATGTTTTTTGAAAAACGGATTTGAGATTTCAAGCGCGACGCGATAAAAAACGTCTAAATCTTTCGCGGCGGCTTCGAGCGGGTTTTTTGCCGCCATAGCGCTTAAAATCGCCGCGTTAAAAGGATCGATATTTTTAATTTTCTCGGCGCTTTTAAGCAGATCGGCGTTTGATAGGTTTTCTGCTTTCGCGGTATTTATCATAATCGCTATACACGCGCTATCGGCGGCGGCTAACTTTGACGTTTCCGTTTTTCTGCAAGCCAATAATTTACTCGTATCTTTTCTGCCTTCGGCAAAAGCCGCGAAATGCAAAGGTTTTGGCGCTTTTAGCGAATAAAAAATAACGCGCTTTTGTCGCGTATCGGCGTTTGCCGATCGTAAAAACAAAAGCGAGGCGAAATCCTTAACGCGAGAGGGCGGTTTTTCTGTAAGCTCGTTAAAACTTATCGGCGCGTCCGCTCCAAAAAGCGCCAAGCTAAAAAACAGAGCAAAATAAAATAAAATAAACCTAAATATACGCATAATAATCTCCTGCTATATACGCATACTACCCGCCGCCGCCTTAAACGCCATACCAAGCCATTCGTCTAGCGAGAATCAACGATAGGCGTAAGCGTTTTGATTTTTAAGGCTCAAGACCATTTCATCTAATCCCTGAACCTAACAAAGCTAGGATAAATCTATGAGAAACAAGTATTTACGCCGTTAGCATATTTCGGACAATAAGTTTCGTGAGATAGTTCGGTTGTTTTCTGCGGATTTAGACGCAACGCGGATCGCGGAAGTAGCGAAACTAATTTGTTTGGCAAAACTGCCGCGTTCAGTCATTCCCGCGTAGCGCCCGCCGAGAAGCAGAGCGCAACGGCGTAAGGCGCGGAAGGAAGCGCTGATCTCTAATCGTTTATAAGCCTTAATACGCGCGGCTATGCCGTATTTAGATTCCCGCCTTCCTTCGTGATAACGCCCCGCGAAGCAAAGCCAAAGCTTTTGGCGGCATTATTGGAGAAATGCGGGGCTACGCTAAAGTCGCGGGAATGACGGCGTTTGTCTTGACCCCGCTATTATTACGAGAGTTTAGAAAAGATCCGTTGCGATCTAGTCTTGAGCCATTTTTAATTGATTATTGGGATATCGAGAGCTATATCGTCCGAGCCTAGTTTGACGGAGATCCACATCGATTGCGCTATTTCGGCGATCGTTTTATCGAATAGCTCGTTACGTTTCGAGCCGACGATAACGAGTTTGGCAAACGCGTAGCGCCGCGACGCAAATATTTTGCCTTCGCCGCGCTGAACTTTTAACGAGATTAAGATCGGATCGGCGTTTGATCCAAAGCTATCCAACGCCCTGCCTATAAGTTTAGAAAACTTGTTTTGATCGAGCCTGATCGAAGGCAGAGCGGGATCGAAACGAACGGTAATTAAAGCGCGGCTTTTACTTCGAAAAAGCGCGATATTGGCGTCTAAAATAGCGGCGATATTCACGCTTGGCGCTTCAAGCGGGGTCGCGCCGATCTGCGACGAGGCAAGCGGGACTTGATACAGCCTTAAACCGATCAGATCGTTATCCTTTCCCGCCATCAAGCCGTAGAATTGAAACGAGCGGAAACTAAGCGGCTCAAAACGCATTTCATACGATTTGCCGCCCGTCGCGTAACGTTCGGCAAGCTGAAAGAAAGCGTTTGGATTTGCGTAACCAAGAAGCAACTCCGCCGACTGGTTAAGATAGATCGCCTTGCCGCTAGAATCAAAGAGAAAAAACGGATTCAAATCCCGCTCCATAACGCCGCTTAAAATCGTTTCAACCATCTGATTCTTTTCTCTTTTCTTCAAGTTGCGCGTCGCCTTTCGAGTCGATAAAATCCGCCGTGATAACGACGCGCTCGATCGACGTTCCGGGCAACTCAAACAGCAACTTTGTCATTTTATCTTCCAATATGGCGCGTAGCCCCCGCGCTCCCGTTTCGCGCCTTTTCGCTAGTTCCGCAATTTTTATCAAAGCCTCCTCTTCAAAAACTAGCTCCGCGCCGTCTAACGCAAATATCGCCTCGTATTGACGGATAATCGCGTTTGCGGGTTCGGTTAAAATGCGCGCAAGATCCTCTATCTCCAGCTCTTCAAGTTCGGCTATAATCGGAAATCTACCGACAAATTCGGGAATCATTCCGTATTTGACAAGCTCTTTGGGTTCGATTTTGCCGCCTTTTTCGTCCTCTTGCGATCGAGAAAAACCTGCAATATGCGCGCCCTCTTTACGATCGCGCAAGCCGTTAAAAGCGCCGCCTGCGATAAATAAAACGCGCGTCGTGTCAAACAGCGTCGTTTCCGCGCCCGCGTTTTTGCGGCTGCCCTTGATCGGCGCATAGACCTGCGCGCCCTCCAAGATTTTCAAAAGCCCCTGCTGAACGCCTTCGCCTCCTACGTCGCGTCCTTGCGTCGCGCTTTCGCCGCGTCTTGCGATCTTGTCGATCTCGTCGATATAGATAATCCCCTTTTGGGCGATCTCCACGTCGAAATTAGCGGCGGCAAGCAAACGCGACAGGACGCTTTCCACGTCCTCGCCCACGTAGCCCGCTTCGGTAAGCGCCGTAGCGTCCGCCATAGCGAAAGGGACGTTCATCGCCCGCGCTAAGGTTTTTGCCAAAAGAGTTTTACCGCTTCCGCTAGGACCGATCAGCAAAATGTTGGACTTTTCTAACTCCACGCCGCGAATTGTCGGCTTTTCAATGCGTTTGTAGTGGTTGTAAAGCGCGACGGCAAGCGACTGCTTCGCCGCTTTTTGCCCGATAACGTAACTATCCAAAAAAGCGGCGATCTCCTTTGGTTTAGCCAAACCGCGCGCGAAGTTTTGCCGCTCGATCGCCTGTTCTTCGCGCTCTATAACGCCCGCGCAGAGTTTTACGCAACTTTCGCAGATCGCCGCGCCTTCTACGGCAAATAGCCTTTTGACCTCTTCTTGTCTTTTTCCGCAGAAACTACACCGCATCATTGATAAACTCCTCTAACTTTTCCGATACGACCTCGATCTTATGACGCTCCAGAAAGTTTTTTTCGGCGCGATTTAACATTTTTTTCGTTACCAGCCAACCGCCGCCGCTATTTTCGCCGCCTATAATCTCGCTTGCGACCATACGATCGGTGTCGCGCTCGAAATTAACGCCCAAAAAGAGCCATTTTAGATCGGCGCGGCGAAGTTTGAACGCGCTAGGCGCCGCCATTCCCGCCATCGCCTCCGTGATCCAATCGACAAAATCCGCGTCGCTTAAAATCAGCCGCATTTGCGGTTTTAAGATTCCAAGCGGCTTAAATAAAAGCGGCTTGTTCAAAGTAACCTCTTCGGGCGCGATCGGCTCGCCGTTCGCGTAGGCTTCAAAACGGGGGCGATCGCCAATCACGCGAGCTATGCCGCTAACAAGCGTAAAATCGCCGTTAAAAAGCGATTGCAACGCGTCGTCGCGGTTGGTATCGACGATGATTTTGGGCGAAAAAGCCATAATTTTTTTATGGATCGCGAGCGGCTCGAAGCCGTTTTTATAGATATCGGCAAACAAGGTTTCTAAACTCTTTCGCCCTTTGCGCTGTTCGATCGCCATTGCGGCGCGCGGATACTCTAGCATAAGCCTTTCGGACATTGCGCGTCCAGAGTTAAGCGCAAAAATAATCTCGTCGCTAGAGCTTGGCAGTTTTTCGCCCTTTGCGTCCGTCGCCCCATTGAAAATCTCTAGTCCCAAATAAGGCGCGATCGTCCCCGCGCTAACGCCTTCCCGAAAATCCGCAAGCGGCATAACTCTCCTTTGCGCTTTTGTTAATCATAGTCTTTTTTACGCGCTAAAGTATGATTAAAAACTAATCATATATCTGTTTTGAAAATGTGCGACAATGGCGCTTCAATAATTTTGAAAGGTTTTTTATATGCGACACCCCTGTTACGATCATAGCGCGCATAAACGCTACTCCCGTATTCATTTAAGCGTGGCGAGCGCCTGTAATATTCAATGCAACTACTGCAACCGCAAATACGACTGTAGCGCCGAATCGCGCCCGGGCGTTACCTCCGAAAAGCTAACGCCGATCGAAGCGCTCAAAAAAGTTTTGTATGTCGGAAGCAGAATCAAAAATCTCTCCGTCGTCGGAATCGCTGGACCGGGCGACGCGCTCGCCAATCCTAAACAGACCTTCGAGACCTTGCGCCTTGTCAAAGAGCATACGCCCGATCTAAAGTTGTGCGTTTCCACAAACGGCTTGCGTCTAGCCGAGTTTGCGGACGAGTTATGCGCGATCGGAGTCGATCATATTACGGTTACGATAAACGCGGTCGATCCCGCGATCGGCGCGAAAATATACCCTTGGATTTACGACTCTAGCTCGAAACGCCGTTTTAGCGGGATCGAGGGCGCGGCGCTACTCTTAGAACGACAGATCGAGGGAATTAAAAAAGCCGTCGCAAACGGCGCGTTGATCAAGGCAAACAGCGTGCTAATTCCGCAAATCAACGAGGATCATCTGCCCAAAGTCGGCGCGAAACTTAAAGAGTTGGGCGTTTTTTTGCATAACGTTATGCCGCTTCTTAGCGAGCCGCGTTTTGGAACCTTTTACGCGCTAAACGGCGTTCCTAGCGCGACGCGAGAGCAGGTAAAAAAAGCGCAAAAAGCGTGCGGGTTGGACGTTGCGCAGATGACGCATTGCGCTCAATGCAGAGCTGACGCGGTAGGGCTTCTAGGCGCGGATCAAAGCGCGGAGTTTAGTTTCAAAGACTACGCGAACGGCGATCTTAACGCGCTTAAAAATGAGTATGAAAAATCGGCTCGCGGCGAGTATTTCGAGGCGATCGACGCTTTCGACAGACACCTTAAAAAGGCGAACGACGAACTAAACGCGATCGGCGAAAAAACCATACTGATCGCCGTTACGAGTCAAACGGGAGAAAAGATCGATATGCACTTTGGAGCGTGCGATCGCTTCGATATTTACAGAGTCGGCGATCGCGGTTATAAACTCTACTCCAAACGAAACGCGCCGAGCTATTGTAGCGGCGAGGATAGCTGCGGCAAAGGCGCGATCGACGAGATCAAAGAGGCGCTAAAAGGCGTTAAATTGTTGCTAACGGCAAAGATCGGTTCCTGTCCGCAGAAAGAGTTAAACGCGATCGGCTTGCGATCGGAAGAAAAATACGCGGATATGAATATCGACGCGGCTCTTACGTTGGCGGCGCGAGAGTATTTTAACGCGGGCGCAAAAGAAGCCGAAGCGTGATTATCAACGACGCTACGTTGCGCGACGGAGAACAGGCGCCTTTTGTCGTCTTTTCTCGCGCCGATAAGCTAAAGATCGCCTCTTTGCTTGTCGCGGCGGGAGCGGACGAACTTGAGATCGGAATCCCCGCTATGGGCAAAACCGAACAAGCGGATATTAAAGAGATTCTGGCGTTAAATCTGCCCTGCCGAACGTCAAGTTGGAATCGCGCCTCGATCGCGGATCTGGAGGCTTCTTTGGAATGCGGAATTAAAGCGGTCGATCTAAGCGTCCCTCTTAGCGATCTACTGATTAGCGTAAAGTTTAACTCCAATCGCGATCGGATTTTTCGCGCTTTAGACGAAACGATCGCATTGGCGAAAAAAGAGGGCTTATTCGTCTGCGTAGGCGGCGAAGATAGCTCCCGCGCCGATCGCGGTTTTTTGAAAGAGGTCGTCCTTTTTTGCAAAACGCGAGGCGCGGATCGCTTTCGTTTTTGCGATACGCTCGGCGTTCTAACGCCGCTTTCGTGCGCGTCGATCATACGAGAGCTTGCCGCTATAATGCCGATCGAAATGCACGCGCACAACGATTTTGGTATGGCGACGGCAAACGCGATCGGCGCGTTCGAGGCGGGCGCGGTTAGCGTCAATACGACGGCGCTAGGGCTTGGCGAAAGAGCGGGAAACTCTAGCTTCGAGCAGGTTTTGATGGCGCTTGCGACGCTTTTTTGCGAACCGCGCAAAATTGACGGCAAGATTTTGAAAGCCCTAACGCAGAGCGTGGCAAAAGCGGCGAAAATCCGTCTTTCGCGCAACGCGCCGATCGTAGGTAAAGCGCTTTTTGCCCACGAAAGCGGTATTCACGCCAGCGGCGTTATGAAAAATCGCGCCGCATACGAGCCTTTCGCCCCGTCGCTTGTGGGCGCGAAGCGGGTTTTTCCGATCGGCAAACACAGCGGAAGCGCGACGCTAAACTATCATCTAAACAGACGCGGAATCAAGCGATCGCGATCGGAGCTAAACGCGCTTTTACCGATAACGCGCGATCTTGCGGCGAAAAAAGGCGGCGTTTTAAGCGAAAACGAGTTGTTAAGGTTAGTTGAAAGTTGTTAATTCGCTGGCTAAACGAAACCGATCTAAACGCCGTTGCGCGGTGGGGAGAAAACGAGGGTTGGTTTGTCGATACTAGCGAATTGGAAAAGATACGAACGCGCTTTTTTTACCTCTCCTTCGGCGCGTTTGACGGCGATTTTTTACTAGGCGCGATTATGGGTTACGCGCACGAAAAAACCGCGTGGCTATGTAACTTTATCGTTGATAAGGAGTTGCGCAAAAAGGGGATCGGCGCGAGGCTTTTCGATCGCGCTTTTGAAGCGATCGTAGCCGAAAAACCGACGCAAAAACTATTTGCCGAACCGAATATGGCGGCGTTTTACGAGCGATACGGATTTAAGGAAGAAGGCGTTTGCGGCAGGTTTGTTTTGCGCGGCGGGAGCAAAGCGCCGTCGCTTGGCGCGGAGCGTTTGCGAAAATTAGAAACTAAAAACGTAGGCGATTTGCTTAAATACGGCTCAATCGCCTTTGGCGAAGAAAGAAGCGCTTTTGTAAAAGAGGATATGCTCTTTGCAAACTCGCTGATCTTGGCTTCGCAAAACGCCGTTATGCACTCGCGGGTAATCGGCAAAAACGTTTTTGCGGGGCCCTTTCTCGTCCGCGAGGCGGCGTATAGCGACGCGGAGTTTTTGATTCGCGGCGCTATCGCGATTCGAGGATTAAAATCGATCGCTATCGATCTGCCTATGGAAAACGTCGAAGCGGCGCGGATTTTCAAGATGTATGGGTTTGAACAAAAAGGCGAAACGATCCGAATGTTTCGCGGCGATCGCCTGCGCGAAAAAAGCGATATGATCTACTGCTACGCTACGGCTGGCAGTCACGGATAGACGCGAAATAAATCTTAATAACGAAAGGTTAAAAATGGCGGACGAAAACGAAATGAAAAGAGAGCTTGCAAAACTCAAACGCGAGGCGAGCGAAATCGCAAGCAAAATCCACGATATTGTCGAAGATACGCTGTGGAGCGAATACAAAGAGCTAAAACCTCTTAGCGAAGAGCTTATCGCCAAATGCGAAAGTTTCTACGCATATAAAAAAACGCATAATTTATGATCTAAAACCCAAAGCCGTAGCAAGTATCGATAAAGCGTTATAGATCGACTTTCAAAGCGCGTGCGCGTATCCAAACCAATCCCAACGCATTCACAAAACCATCTTTACGCGACACGCCATACACAGTCATTCCGCGAAGCGGCGGCAAAGCCGCTACTCGCAATGCCATCTCTTTGTCATTCCTGCGACGGAGCTGCAGGCTGTCCCCAGCCGTCAGTCCTCCGCGCCTGCGCTCCTTCGTTCCTTAGCGCCTCGCTACTTTTGAGAGGCATTGGAGCGGGCGCTTTGAGGAGAAAAGCGGGAATCCAAATACGGCGATTTCTGCGTCGCAAGCGTTCAAACAAGAGTCGCTTACGCGATAAACGCTGATCGGCGCGGATATTTTCAAAACGACTCTAGGAGCGAGTTTTGCCGCTTTTTTGCAAAAAATCGCTCTTACATATTGACTCCTTAAGCAAATCTGTCTATAATTCCGCCCTACCAATTCGGAGGGGCTTTTACGCTCCGACGAAACGGCGGTTCCTTGACAACTAAGCAAGCAAAAGACGGCTATAAAGCCGT